>NZ_JAECVX010000005.1:0-238359 GCF_016055105.1 Thermoactinomyces sp. CICC 10523 | reverse complement strand
CGGTTTGGGCTGTTCCCCTTTCGCTCGCCGCTACTCAGGGAATCGCGTTTGCTTTCTTCTCCTCAGGGTACTAAGATGTTTCAGTTCCCCTGGTCTGCCCCCGTCCATCCTATGGATTCAGATGGCGGTACCAGCTCTTCAAGCTGGTGGGTTGCCCCATTCGGAAATCCCCGGATCAACGCCTGCTTACGGCTCCCCGAGGCATATCGGTGTTCGCCCCGTCCTTCATCGGCTCCTGGCGCCAAGGCATCCACCGTGTGCCCTTAGTAGCTTAACCTGCTACGGTTTCTCTCCCGGTGATGCAACTTGACGAATGACCATTTCGTCATTTGCCTTATTCCATATCTTATTTTCAAGGTGCGTTCTCTCAGTTGTGCCGATCCTCTCGGCGACAAGAAATAATATAGCATGATCATCCAACATAAGCAAGCATTTTTTACAAGAAATAAATGGAAAAACTAACCTCCCAAACGATTATCTCGTCTCCTTTTGAAATTAAGAAAATCTTAATCCTTTTAATCCATTTATATTCTTCTGCTGCCGGAGTTAAAAATGATTATTGCTTTTTTATTATTTTCTGAAATAATTGAATTATAATATATTTCCTGTCGCGAAAATCATTTTTCATTAACGATTGGATCTGCTTTTGAAAGGAGTGATTTCAAGATGAAATTGAACAGAAGGCAGATATGGACGTTATTTCTGATTTTTAGCGGAACCCTGATCAACGCCATCGATCGTTCAAGTTTGGCGACAGCCAACACCTTTATCGCCAAGGAATTACATCTGAGCATGGGAACCATGGGCTTAATCCTCTCCGCTTTCGGTTGGGCTTATCTCTTCTTCAATATTCCTGCCGGTTGGTTCGCCGACCGGTTTGGAGCCAAGAAAGTCTACGGAATCACAGCGGCAATCTGGTCAATCGCATCCGCGGTCACCGGACTCGCTCGCGGAGCCCCGTTGCTGTTCGCCAGCCGCATCTTGGTCGGTTTGGGTGAGGCCGCGAATTTCCCGGCAGCGACAAAAATCGTTGCGGAAAACTTCAAACCTTCGGACCGCAGCACGGCAACGGGCATTTATCTTTCTGGATTGCGACTGGGATACGCTTTAACGCCAGGCATTATGATCGGCCTGATGGTGTACTTTGGCACTAAGGAGCAACCGGACTGGCGCATGGCTTTTTATATTACCGGGCTGGGCAGTCTTCTGTGGGTAATCCTCTGGTTCGCCACCTTTCGCGAGAAAAAAACGATTCCCGCCGGCAACGAAGTCACCTCTTCAAACAAAATCACTTCATTCCAATTATTAAAGCACCGAAACACCTGGGCGATCATCATCATCAAATTCTTTCAGGATTACCTTTATTATCTCTATCTGACCTGGTTGCCGGGCTTTTTGATCGAAGCACGAAAACTGGATCTGGACGCCGTCACTTTTTACGCAACCCTTCCCTGGGTGGCCGGGATGCTGGCACAACCTCTGATCGGAGTTTTGGCCGATTATTTAATTAAAAAAGGTTACAACCTTACCATTGTGAAAAAAACCCTTTTAATCACCACTCAAGTGATCGCATTATCCGTCATTGGAGCTGCTTATGCCAAAGATGCAGAAACTGCCGCCTGGCTCCTAATCATTGCCATGGCCGCCGAATCGGCATCAACAGCGATTCTATGGACGCTTCCCCAAGAGCTCGCTCCGGAAGGAGCCGCCGGCACCCTCGGCGGGATCATGAATACAGCCGGTGCATTCGCTTCCATTGTCTCTCCGGCAATCACCGGCTTTATCGCACAATACTACGGTTTTACGGCTGCACTTACATTTGGCGGATCAACGATGCTAATGGCTTCCCTCAGCGTTCTGTTTTTCCTGACAAAAATCCAACCGATCCGAATATCCACAGCAAAAACGAAGACAAAAAAAACAACATAATCGACAAATACAGAAGCATGGAATGCGCGATATTCAAATTTCTTCCAATTACTTACTTTTATTTGGACCGGCTTACCCGGAGTCAATGTACTCAAAAAAAAAGACCCATTCCCTCCCTTGCACGGGGAGAAAATGGGTCCTCTCTTCTATTTCTGATCTGCGCGTTTAATCCACTCCGGCAGCTCTTTCAATACTTCTTCAACTGACAATTCCTTGCTTTCCCCGCTGCGGCGCAATTTGATCTCGACCAGTCCCTCTCCAGCTTTTGCTCCGACTGTGATCCGAACCGGAATCCCCAACAGATCAGCATCTTTAAATTTGACGCCGGCCCGCTCTTTGCGATCATCAAATAAAACTTCGATTCCTTCTTTATTCAGTTCCTCGTACAACGCTTCGGCAAGACGGGCTTGGTCTTCGTTTTTCATATTGACCGCAATCAGGTGAACCGTATACGGCGCAATCGCCACCGGCCAGATAATCCCGTTTTCATCATGATGTTGCTCAATCGCTGCGGCAACAGTCCGGGAAACTCCGATGCCGTAACAACCCATGATAAAAGGTTGTTCTTTGCCGTTTTCATCGAGGAAACGGGCATTCATCGCCTCACTGTACCGGGTTCCCAGCTTGAAGACATGGCCCACTTCAATTCCGCGTTTGAACTGAATCGTTCCCCCGCAGCGCGGACATGCATCACCTTCCTGGATATTCCGGAGATCGCCGGCGAGATCGACTTGGAAATCGCGGCCGATCTGTACATGCATCAGATGAGCGTCAGCTTCATTCGCTCCGGTGATCATCTCATTCATTCGCATGACAGCATGATCCGCCAGGATTTTAACCGGTTCCTTCAATCCGACCGGTCCGACAAAACCGCTTGAAGCCCCTGCGATCCGTCGAACGGTTTCTTCATCCGCCAATTCGCATACGGCTCCCTCAAGCAAGTTTTTCACTTTCACATCATTGACTTCATGATCCCCGCGGACAAGGACGAGCACGGGTTCACCATCGACAGTAAAGAGCAAACTTTTTACCAGCTGGTGCGGTTCCACATCGAGGTACTCGGCCACCTCTTCAATGGTGCGTTTCCCCGGGGTGGCGATCTTCTCACGCTCCGAAACCGGTGTTTTGTCCGAAACCTCCTCATTTCCGACCACTTCAGCCATCTCGATATTAGCTGCGTAATCGCATGCTTCACAGATGGCGATGGTATCTTCACCTGCGTCGGAGAGTGCCATAAATTCATGGGTTCCCTTTCCTCCGATCGCTCCCGCATCCGCTTCCACCGCGCGGAAATCAAGTCCGACCCGGGTGAAAATATTCATATACGCCCCAAACATATCCTCATAGGTTTGATCAAGCGATTCGCGATCGGCATGGAAGGAATAGGCGTCTTTCATCACAAATTCCCGGCCGCGCAGCAAACCGGAGCGCGGTCTTTTCTCATCGCGGAATTTCGTTTGGATTTGGTAAAGCGCCATCGGCAGCTTTTTATATGAATTGATCTCGCCCCGCAAGAGATCGGTGATCACTTCTTCATGGGTTGGCCCCATCGCAAAACTGCGGTCATGCCGGTCGTTGATCTTGAAAAGCTCCGGCCCGTAGTTTTCCCAGCGTCCGGATTCATGCCAGAGTTCGGCAGGATGCAGGACGGGCAAGAGCAATTCCTGCGCCCCAATGCGATCCATTTCCTCACGGACGATTTTCTCCACTTTATGTAATACGCGAAATCCGAGCGGCAAGAAGGTATAAACCCCAGCTGCCAACTGCCTTATAAAACCGCCGCGCAATAAAAGGCGGTGACTTACCATCTCCGCTTCTCCGACATTGCGTAACGTCGGAATCAGCGCATTTTTTTGCCGCATAAAAATCCCTCTCTTTACTTAAACTGCATCAAACATAATCATACACAAAACCAGCCCAAGAAAAAAGCAAAAAACAAACCCAGTTTTCCTCACCGGGCGGAAAACCGGGTTAACGTTCACATCAGGCCAATCAAGGTTCCGGGCAGGAACCCATTGTTCCCTCAGCTCAAGTGAAAAAAATCGTTTTAATATCATTAAACGTGACCACCAGCATCAGCACCATCAGCAGAGCAAATCCGACAAAGTGAACCAGGCTTTCCTTGTTGGGACTCACCGGGCGGCCACGAATTGCTTCGATTGCAATGAAGACGAGGCGGCTGCCGTCAAGGGCGGGAATCGGCAACAGGTTGAAAATCCCCAGGTTCAGGCTCAAGAGAGCCATCCAGCGAATCAGCGAAGCCAGTCCGCTTTCGGCCGCCTTACCCGTAATGCTTCCCATTTGCACAGGACCGCCCAAACTTTTGATGGACAATTGCCCTGTAACCAATTTACCGAATCCGTCCAGAATAAAGCCGGACCACTCATATGTTTCCCGTACTCCGTCAGTCAATGCCTCTCCGATCGTCGCTTTTCTTTTCATTTTCTCCTGGTTGAAATAGGCGCCGATCTGGTAGACATCCCCGTTTTTTTCGGGCGTAACAGGGAGATTCAGCTTTTTCCCGTTGCGCTCGATGGTGATTGTCACTGTTTTTCCTTTGGAATCGATCAGGTAATACCGCAACGAATCCATGGTATGAACTTCATGCCCATCGACGGCAACGATGACATCACCTGCTTTGATGCCCGCTTTTTGCGCCGGTTTTCCCGGCATGGTGCTGTCCACGGGCAACTGGTCTTCAATGCCGGCCATCAAAGCGTAAGTGGCGAAGAGGATCACAGTTAATATAATGTTGAACAGGGGTCCGGCAAAGATCGCCATCGCCTTTTGCCCAACGCTTTTGGAGCCAAACTGACGATCGACCGGAGCGATTTGCACATGGGTTTTTTGATCATAATGAATAATGGTTTGCGGATCGAGGGCATACCTCATTTCCACTTCATTTTGATCCTCAAGGACCACATACAGCTGTTTCTCCAGGTCCGCTTCCACCAACCTGCCCACAATCAACTGTTCCGGCAAATCGGTTGGCTCATACAAGTAGAGATGATTCAGCTTTCCCTCACCGGATTGTACGGCATATACGAGGGATCCCGTCTTGATCTCGACCACTTCCGCATCTTCCCCAGCCATTCTCACATACCCGCCGAGTGGAAGCGCACGAATGGAATAGAGTGTTTCTCCATAGAGCTTGGAAAAAATTTTCGGGCCAAAACCAATGGCAAATTCCCGAACCAGAATACCTGCCCGCTTGGCAAAAAGAAAATGTCCCAATTCATGAACAAATACCAAGAGGCTGAGAACGAGAATAAAGATGATCACTGTTTGCATGCTTGTTATCACCACCCCGGTTAATCAGAGAACAGCCCCGCAGCTCAGGTTATGCGGATGAGACTCTCTCTGGCGAAGGCTCGCGCCCAGCGATCCGCTTCCATGATTTCTTCCAGCGTTGGATTGTGCACCACCTCATGGGCGGATAACGCTCTTTCCACCAATTCTTCAATCACTGGAAACGGGCATTCGCCGGCCAAAAATGATTGTACCGCCACTTCATTGGCCGCATTTAAAACCGTCGGCATCGTTCCCCCGGTTTTTCCGGCTTCATAAGCCATTTTCAAACAGGGAAAGCGTTCAAGGTCCGGTGGACGGAAGTCCAGGCGGGACAAAGCCACAAAGTCCAACCGCTCCGTCTGCAAAGGCAAACGGTTGGGATAGGACAATGCATATTGAATGGGAACCCGCATGTCAGGCGTCCCCAACTGGGCCATCACCGCGCCGTCCTGAAACTCCACCATCGAATGGATGATGCTTTGCGGATGAATGATCACATCTATTTTCTCATAAGGCAGATCAAATAGCCAGTGAGCCTCTATCACTTCCAATCCCTTGTTCATCAACGTTGCCGAATCGATCGTCACTTTTGCCCCCATCGACCAATTGGGGTGTTTCAACGCTTGTTCCACCGTTGCGTTCTCTATTTGTTCTCTTGTCCAATCACGGAAAGCTCCTCCGGATGCAGTGACAATCAAGCGGCGAACTTCGGAAATGCGTTCTCCATTCAAGCATTGAAAGATGGCGGAATGTTCACTATCAATCGGAAGCAGGGGAACCTGTCTCTTTTTTGCTTCCGCCGTCACGATATGACCGGCGCTGACAAGCGTTTCCTTGTTGGCCAGACCGACCTTTTTCCCTGCGCGGATGGCTGCCAGGGTCGGCACCAATCCTTTGCTTCCCACAATGGCCGAAACAACAAAGGATGCTTCCGGATGGGAGGCCACTTCGACGGGGGCATCCTCGCCATAGATAACCCTTACTTCCTGCCCCACCTCCCGCTGCACCTGTTCAGCTGCTTCTTTCGTAGCCATCGAGATCAATTTGGGTTTAAACGTCTGCGCTTGTTCCACCATTTCGCGGACGTTTCCCCCTGCCGCCAGCGCAACCACTTCAAACTCATCGGGATGCTGGGCGATCACGTTCAAGGTACTGCGTCCGATTGAACCGGTGGAACCCAAAATGGCGATTTTTTCCGGCATTCCCCGCTCTCCTTTCACACTGCCTGAATTAAATGCAAAATGAGAAAAACAAACAACAAACTGTCAAAGCGATCCAATACGCCGCCATGCCCCGGCAGAATCCCGCCGGAATCTTTTACACCAGCGCTTCTTTTCCAGGCGGATTCAACCAAATCTCCCAATTGGCCGACGATGGTGATAAACAATCCCATTCCCAACGCCCACAGGGAGCTCCCCAATTGGGGATGGATCAGCCAGATGACCAGACTGGTCACAATCCCAAACATGATGCCGCCCAGCGAACCTTGAATCGTCTTGTTGGGGCTGATCTGGGGCCACAATTTGTGTTTCCCCCACTTTTTTCCGATAAAATAAGCACCGGAATCGTTTGCCCAAGTCACAATGATGACAAGAAGGGATAAGGCAAGTCCGTCAGGCTTCCAGATGGCCACCATCATATATAAAAAGCCGTATCCTATGTATATGGCTCCTGCCAATAAATAAGCCATTTGAAAGAGATCAAAGCGATTGCGGCTCAAGACGATCAAAACAGAGTAGAGCGCCAGTCCCAGCAACAGTGGATTTGGTTCTTTGAGGAAAGAAGAAGACGACTTCAAGACCGGCAGCTCCATTAATCCGGAAAGAAAAATCAGTGCGATTACAATAAGGCCAAAAAACATTTGCGGCGTTTTCCAATGCTGCTCTCTCATCTGCGCAAATTCCAAAAAGGCGATGACAGCCAGTACAAACATCAAGGCGGTATACCACCAGCCTCCCAAGGACAGCAGCAGCAAAAAGCCGAGAGCGCCCAATACCCCTGTAATGATTCTCTGCTTCATCGTTTATTTCCCCTGTCTTTACACCGCTCCAAATCGCCGCGAACGACGCTGGAATTCTGCAATCGCCTGATGGAAATGCTCGATGGTAAAATCAGGCCACATCGTATCGGTAAACAGCAACTCGCTGTATGCCAGTTGCCACAACAAGAAATTGCTGACGCGAATTTCTCCGCTCGTACGAATGACAAGGTCAGGATCAGGCAATCCTTTGGTGAGCAAATACCGGTTCATGGTTTGTTCATCGATCTCTTCCTTATCAATATGACCATTTTGCACATCGTCTATAATGTTTTTTACCGCGCGCAGGATTTCATCCCTCGAGCCGTAATTGATCGCAAAGTTGAGAATCAATCCGGTATTGTGTTTGGTCTCTTCTTCAAATTTGATCAGGGCCTGCTGCGTCTGCGTCGGAGTTTTGCTCTTCTCCCCCAGCATTTGCACTTTCACGTTGCGTTCAACCAATTCCTTGAGATCGGTTTTTAAAAACTCGATCGGAAGTTTCATCAGATATTCGACTTCCTCTTGCGGACGTTTCCAATTTTCGGTCGAAAATGAATAAAAAGTGAGGACTTTAATACCTAAGTTGTCGGCTTCCCGGATCACTTCACGCACCCGTTTCATTCCGGCCGCATGACCCGCCGTACGGGGAAGACCCCGTTTTTTGGCCCAACGACCGTTTCCATCCGTGATAATGGCCACGTGTTCCGGCAGGGGAGCCTTTTTGATCTGTTCCAACAACTCTTTCTTTCCTTGTTCCCTCTTCTCATTGCCAACCAGGCGTTTAATGGATTCAATCATGAAACATTCCTCCGCAAAGGTTAACTCATCCCGTTTCTCATCCCTGGGGTAGACAGAAAACCCCCTCTGGAAAGAAGGGGTTTTCACCCAATCATTTTATGTTTTTAAATCTCCATCATTTCTTTTTCTTTCGCTGCAACCACTTGATCCACTTCCTTGATGAAACGGTCGGTCAATTTTTGGATCTCTTCTTGACCCCGACGTGCCGTATCTTCGGGAATTTCCCCATTTTTCTCTAATTTCTTGATTTCATCATTTGCATCGCGGCGCACGTTGCGAATTGCCACTTTGGCCTCTTCTCCCATTTTACGTGCCACTTTCACCAATTCATTGCGCCGTTCCTCGGTCAACGGAGGAATCGTGATGCGGATCACGCTTCCATCGTTGGTCGGAGTCAACCCCAAATCCGATTTCAAAATGGCCCGTTCAATTTCGCCCAAAGCGGACTTGTCCCAAGGCTGAATGGCAAGTGTGCGCGGATCCGGCGTGGAGATATTGGCCATTTGGTTGATCGGCATTTCGGTACCGTAGTATTCGACGGTCACTTTGTCCAAAAGAGCCGGATTGGCCCGACCGGCCCGAATCGTGAGCAAATCTTTTTTAAGCACTTGGATGGCTTTTTCCATTTTCGATTCTGCTTGCGATTTTACCTGGTTCACGAAATCACACGCTCCCTTTTACCAGTGTACCAATATGTTCACCCAAAATGACACGGCGAATATTGCCTTCTTCGGAGATGTTAAATACGATCAAAGGAATGTTATTGTCCATGCAAAGCGAGGAGGCAGTGGAATCCATCACTTTCAGGCCTTTGTTCAAAATCTCCAGATAGGTGAGCGAATCATATTTTTGGGCAGCCGGATCTTTGAGGGGATCCGCCGTGTACACGCCATCCACCCCATTTTTGGCCATGAGGATCACATCTGCTTCAATCTCGGCAGCACGCAGAGCGGCGGTTGTGTCGGTGGAAAAGAAAGGATTTCCGTTGCCGGCGGCAAAAATGACCACCCGTCCTTTCTCCAAATGGCGGATTGCCCGCCGGCGAATATAGGGCTCGGCCACTTGCCTCATTTCAATCGAAGTCTGGACGCGGGTGGGAACCTCCATACTTTCGAGCGCATCCTGCAATGCCAAGGAGTTCATCACAGTGGCCAACATTCCCATATAATCAGCGGTGGCACGGTCAATTCCGTGAGCGGAACCGCTGATCCCCCGCCAAATATTTCCTCCTCCCACGACTACGGCAACTTCGACGCCGAGCTCGACAACTTCCTGGATCTGACGGGCCAAAGAGCGGATCACTCGCGACTCGATGCCGTATCCTTGATCCCCGGCCAACGCTTCACCGCTCAATTTCAAAACAATGCGTTTATACTTGGGAGTACTCATTCGCTTCCTCCAATCAACCGCAGTTCTTAAAAAAAAAGGAACACAATGGCCGTGTTCCCTATATATCTTCTTAGCCTTGTTTAACTTGGGACATAACTTCCTCTACGAAGTTGTCTTCTTTCTTCTCAAGGCCTTCGCCCATTTCATAGCGTACAAAACGGCGAATGTTGATGTTTTCACCCAGTTTGGCGATCGTTTCTTTCAACAGTTGATCGATCGTTTTGTCCGGGTCTTTCACGTAAGCCTGGTTGAGCAGGCAAATTTCTTGGAAATGTTTTTTCAGGCGGCCTTCCACCATTTTGTCAACGATGTTTTCCGGTTTTCCTTCTTGCAGTGCTTGTTGTCTCAGGATTTCCCGTTCTTTTTGCACTTCTTCTTCCGGAATTTCTTCACTGCGGACATATTTCGGGTTCATTGCGGCGATTTGCATAGCCACATCTTTTACGAAGCTTTTGAAGTCATCGGTTTTGGCCACGAAATCGGTTTCGCAGTTCACCTCTACGAGAACGCCGATCCGTCCGCCGGCATGTATGTAGGATTCAACCACACCTTCGGCAGCGATGCGTCCAGCTTTTTTGGCCGCTTTTGCAATCCCTTTTTCACGCAGGTATTCTATCGCTTTTTCCATGTCACCATTGGTTTCGGTAAGCGCTTTTTTGCAATCCATCATGCCTGCGCCCGTTTTTTCGCGCAGCTCTTTTACCATTGCAGCTGTAATTGCCATGAATGGTCCTCCTTCATCTGATTCCAGTTCACTTTTTCGTATAAAAAGGGGTGGGCATGCATAACTCCATGCCACCCTCTTTTACTTTCTCATCAGGAAGCTGTGGTGCTTTGTTGTTCGCCCTGGCGTCCTTCCAAAATCGCATCGGCAATTTTTCCGGTGAAGAGACGAACAGCACGGATGGCATCATCGTTACCCGGGATTACATAATCGACTTCGTCCGGATCACAGTTGGTATCCACGATGGCCACGATCGGAATGTTCAGCTTGCGTGCTTCTGCAACCGCAATGCGCTCTTTGCGTGGATCGATGACGAAAATCGCATCAGGCAGTTTTTTCATGTGTTTAATACCGCCCAGGAATTTCTCCAATTTGGCTTGTTCTTTTTTAAGAAGGATCACTTCTTTTTTCGGCAGTACGTCAAATGTGCCGTCTTCTTCCATGCGCTCCAGTTCATGAAGGCGCTCGATGCGTTTGCGGATCGTTTGGAAGTTGGTCAGCGTGCCGCCGAGCCAACGATGGTTCACATAGAACATGTCACAGCGCTCAGCTTCTTCCTTAACTGCTTCCTGCGCTTGTTTTTTGGTTCCGACAAAAAGGATGTTGCCGCCGTTTGCAGCCAGTTCACGTACGAAGTTGTACGCTTGCTCCATCATTTTGACGGTTTTTTGCAAATCGATGATGTAAATTCCATTACGCTCTGTAAAAATGTATTTTCCCATTTTCGGGTTCCAACGGCGAGTTTGGTGACCGAAGTGAACCCCTGCTTCCAGCAGTTGTTTCATGGATACAACAGCCATTTTAAAATCCTCCTTGTTGGTTGGTCCTCCGCCGAAATCATCGAAGGCAGAAACCGCAACCCGCGGCACCGCTGCCCGCTTCTTCGGCGTGTGTGTTTACACCATTGTTGAATATACCATACCCCATATCTGATCGCAAGGGAAAACTTTGCGCGAAAAGCTTCCTACAAAATATACTGGCTCAAATCCCGGTCCGTTACGACATCAGCCAAACGCTCCTGCACATATTGCGGTGTAATCGTGATTTCCCCCATCCCGATCTCCGGAGCTTCAAAAGAGAGCTCCTCCAGCAACCGCTCGAGAATCGTATGCAGGCGACGGGCTCCGATATTCTCGGTGGAGCTGTTCACTTCCTGCGCCAGCCGGGCGATTTCTTCCACTGCTTCTTTGGTAAAGGTAATCTTGATGCCTTCCGTTTCCAAGAGGGCGATGTATTGTTTGATTAAAGCGCCTTTCGGCTCGGTTAAAATCCGCACGAAATCATCGGCGCTCAAATCGTCCAGTTCGACGCGTATGGGGAAACGCCCCTGCAGTTCCGGGATCAGGTCGGACGGTTTGGAAACGTGGAACGCACCGGCGGCGATAAACAAAATGTGATCCGTTTTCACCGGCCCGTATTTGGTGATGACAGTGGAACCTTCCACGATCGGCAAAATGTCGCGCTGCACACCCTCACGGGAAACATCGGGGCCGCGCTGGTCCTTGCCGGCGATTTTATCAATCTCATCAAGGAAAATAATGCCCGACTGCTCCACACGGGAAAGCGCCTCCCCGATCACGTGATCCATGTCGATCAGCTTTTGCCCTTCCTGCTGAGTCAGGACTTCTCTCGCTTCCTTGACGGTTAGTCTGCGCCGCTTGGTTCTTTTCGGCATCAGCTGCCCCAGCATTTCCTGCATGTTCATTCCCATCTGCTCGACGCCGGTTCCGGCGAACATGTCAAACATGGAGGGCATCTGCTCTTCCACCTCAATCTCGATCATCTGCTCCTCCAATTCGCCGCGTAACAATTTTTCTTTTACCAACGCCCGTTCTTCCCTGATCCGCCTTTTCTCCTGCTGTTCCTGAGGTCCCGGGTTTCCCTCGCTCTTTTGCTGGAACAGGAATTCGAAGGGGTTTTTAAAAGCGGGAGACTCCTTCTGATCAGGAACCAGGATGCTGACGATCCGATCGTTGGCCATGGCCCGGGCCTCGTCTTTCACACTTTCCAGTTTTTCTGCCTTGACCATGCGAATCCCCGTTTCCACCAGATCGCGCACCATCGATTCCACATCACGCCCGACATAGCCCACTTCGGTAAATTTGGTCGCTTCCAGTTTGACGAAAGGGGCACCGACCAATTTTGCCAGACGCCGGGCGATTTCCGTTTTCCCCACCCCGGTGGGACCGATCATCAAAATATTTTTGGGAACGACTTCGTCCCTCAGTTCTTCCGGCAGCAGCATCCGGCGGTAGCGGTTGCGAAGGGCGATCGCCACCGCTCTTTTCGCTTGCGTCTGGCCGACGATGTATTTATCCAATTCGGCGACAATCTGTCTGGGTGTCCATTTTGCTTGCGGACTTAACTCGGGCATGTTATACCTCCTCCACAATGATGTGGTCATTGGTAAAGACACAAACCTCACTGGCGATTTTCAGGGCCGCCTCGGCGATCTCACTGGCTGACAGATGCGGTGCATACCGTTTTAACGCCCTGCCGGCAGACAGCGCGAAACTGCCGCCCGACCCGATGGCCAGAACCTCATCATCCGGCTCGATCACTTCGCCGGTTCCGGAGATCAAAAAGAGATGATCGTTGTTCATTACGATCAACATCGCTTCAAGACGACGCAACACTTTATCGGAACGCCACTCTTTCGCCAGTTCAACTGCGGCGCGAGGCAGATTGCCGTGATACTCTTCCAGCTTCCCCTCAAATTTTTCAAAGAGCGTCACTGCATCGGCAACGGAACCGGCAAAACCGGCAACAACCTGACCTTTATACAGACGGCGGACTTTTTTGGCCCCGTGTTTCATAATCAGTTGGTTGCCAAAAGTGACTTGGCCATCGCCCGCCATTGCGGCAGAACCTTTATGGCGAACAGCAAAAATGGTCGTGGCATGAAAATCTCCCAAACTCTGTTTCCCCCTTCATTCAAAATATCCTATGTATGAAGAAACGGCTCTTTGCCATGAACCCGTTTCTTCATTTATATTTTTAAAGCTTCCTTACTATACTCTACTGCTTATAAAAATCCCTGTGCAAGGGGATCAGAAAAGTTCCCGGCGAAACGCTTCAATATCTGCCAGGGCCCGCTCCGCATATTTTTCCGCCCGCTCCTTCTTGCTCTTGATCCGTTCGGGCAACTCTTCAAACAGGCCGAAATTGGCATTCATCGGCTGAAAATGAGCAGGGTCTGCGCTGGTGATATAGTGGGCCATGCTTCCGATCGCCGTTGTTCTGGGCGGTACGACCAACTTGCGTCCCTGCACCAGACGGGCGGCATTAATCCCGGCGAGAAGCCCGGCTGCTGCGGATTCGACATAGCCTTCAACCCCTGTCATCTGCCCGGCAAAAAAGAGATCGTCGCGCATGCGGATCTGGTAGGTGGGGCGCAACAGCTTCGGAGAGTTGATAAAGGTGTTGCGGTGCATCACCCCGTAACGGACAATTTCCGCATTCTCCAGACCGGGAATGAGCTGGATCACTTCTTTTTGCGGCCCCCATTTCAAGTGCGTTTGAAAGCCGACTATGTTATACAAGGTCCCCGCGCTGTTGTCCTGGCGCAATTGAACCACTGCATGCGGCCGTTTTCCCGTACGGGGGTCAACAAGCCCCACCGGTTTCATCGGGCCGAAGAGCAGCGTTTTCTTCCCGCGTTTGGCCAGCACTTCAATCGGCATGCAGCCTTCAAAGTAAATTTCTTTTTCAAAGTCCTTTAAAGGCGCCACATCTGCATGAATCAACGCATCATAAAACCGGTCGAACTCCTCTTCGGTCATCGGGCAATTGAGATAGGCTGCTTCCCCCTTGTCATAGCGCGAAGCGACAAAAACCTTGTCCATGTCAATACTGTCCTTTTCCACGATCGGAGCCGCCGCATCATAAAAATAGAGATAATCCTCACCAGTCAGACGCTTCAGCTTGTCCGACAAGGAAGCAGACGTGAGCGGGCCTGTGGCAATCACAGTCGGTCCGTCCGGGATATCCGTCACTTCCTCCTTGCACACTTCAATATTGGGATGCTGGGATAAGATCCGGGTAATTTCCCCCGAAAACGCCTCACGGTCGACCGCCAAAGCGCCGCCGGCCGGAACCGCATGTTGGTCCGCGCATTTCATGATCAGCGAATTTAAACGGCGCATTTCCTCTTTCAAAATGCCGACCGCATTGGTCAGGGAGGCGGCCCGCAGCGAATTGCTGCATACCAACTCCGCAAACTGGCCGCCTCGATGGGCAGGCGTCATCTTGACCGGGCGCATCTCATACAGCTTGACCCGAACACCGCTCTCCGCAATCTGCCAAGCGGCTTCGCTTCCGGCCAGTCCGGCCCCTACGACGGTAACATATCTGTCTGTCATTTTCCTTCTCTCTCCCTTTTTTCAGGAATTCGGTTCTTCATAATCGCAAACACTGCAACGAATCACTTTCTCTTTTTTTGTCTTTTTCTCAATCATGTAATTTCCGCACTTCGGACAAGGACGCGGTACCGGGCGGTCCCAGGAAACAAAATCGCAATCTGGGTAACGTTCACAGCCATAGAAGGTGCGCTGTTTTTTGCTTTTCCGCTCCACGATCTCCCCTTTTTTGCATTTGGGGCAGGTGACTCCCGTCGACTTTAAAATCGCTTTGGTGTTACGGCATTCGGGAAATGCAGAACAGGCCAGGAACTTCCCGTAACGCCCGAACTTGTAAACCATCGGGCTTCCGCATTTCTCACATACTTCGTCGGAGACTTCATCCTGCAACTCCACTTCCGCCATCTCTTTTTCCGCTGTGACCAGGCGTTCGCGGAACGGACGATAAAACTGATCCAGGATCTCAATCCAGTTCGCCTTCCCGGCTTCCACCTGATCCAGATCATTCTCCATATGCGCGGTAAACTCCACATTTAACACTTCGGGGAAAAACTCGCCAATCAGCCCGATGACAATTTCACCGAGCTCGGAAGGCACAAAGCGTTTGTCTTCCATCAGCACATAGCCCCGTTTTTTAATCGTTTCCAACGTCGGGGCATAAGTGCTGGGACGGCCAATCCCTTTCTCCTCCAGCTCTTTTACCAAAGTGGCTTCGGTGTAGCGCGGCGGAGGCTGGGTAAAATGTTGTTTCGGCGTAATCGATTTTCTCTTTAAAGACTGTCCTTTTTCAAGCGGCGGCAGCCATTTGTTTTCTTCATTTTTATTATCGTCCTTTCCCTCGACGTATACCTTCATAAAACCGGGAAATTTCATTTTGGATCCGGTCGCCCGAAATAAAGCCTCCCCGACCCGGATATCGGCGGTAACGGCATCGAAAACGGCCGACGCCATTTGTGAAGCGACGAAACGCTCCCAAATCAGTTTATAAAGGCGAAATTGATCCCGGGACAAGTATTCTTTCATCTTGTCAGGAGTACGGTGCACGGAGGTTGGACGGATCGCTTCGTGAGCATCCTGGGCTCCGGCTTTTTTCTTGTGCGTGCGCGGCGCGTTGGTTAAGTACTCGCAACCGAACGTTTCCTTAATATAATTGCGGGCTTCTGCCGTGGCCGTCTCCGAGACACGGGTGGAATCAGTTCGCATGTAGGTAATAAGGCCGACCGTCCCCTCCTTGCCCAGATCCGCCCCCTCATAGAGTTGCTGGGCGATTGCCATCGTCTTTTGCGCCCGGAAATTCAACTTGCGGGCCGCTTCCTGCTGCATGGTGCTGGTGATAAACGGAGGCGCGGGATTTCGGCGCCGCTCGCTCGTTTTGATCTCTTCGACGACAAATCGTTTTCCTTTGATTTTATCCAACAGTTGCTCAACATCGGCTTCCGATTTTAACTCCGTTTTTTGCCGTCCATACCCAAAAAATTTCGCCTCCAGCTCCTCATCCCCGCTCAACAGCACGGCGGTAACCGTCCAATACTCTTCCGGGGCAAAGCGGCGAATTTCGTTTTCGCGGTCGATAATCAATTTGACGGCAACCGATTGAACCCGGCCAGCGCTTAATCCTTTTTTTACTTTTTTCCAGAGAATCGGGCTGATTCCGTAACCGACTAGACGGTCGAGAATCCGCCGGGCCTGCTGGGCATTGACCAAATCCATGTTGATCCTGCGCGGGTGCTTAAAGGCATCTTTTACGGCCGTCTTGGTGATTTCGTTAAAAACCACCCGGCATTCCTCATTCAAGGGAAGCTTTAAAATTTGCGCCAGATGCCAGGCAATCGCTTCCCCTTCCCGGTCAGGGTCCGCTGCCAGGTACACGCGCTTCACTTTTTTTCCGGCATCGCGCAGCTCCTTGAGAATATCCCCTTTGCCCCGCACCGTAATATATTTGGGTTCAAATTGATTTTCCACATCAACGCCCATCTGGCTTTTCGGCAAATCACGCACATGCCCCATCGAAGCCTTGACAATATATTTGCTCCCCAGATATTTTTTTATGGTTTTCGCTTTTGCGGGCGATTCGACGATCACTAGCGAATCGGCCATAAGATGGCCCTCCCCTCAACATTGGTAGAACTTTTATTTTCAAACGAATTGACCATTTTCCAGTTTGAAACAACATCCCCGAAGTCAATCGTAATGGATACAATATCAAATTTAAACGGGAAAGTTCAACTTCTGTCAAATGAATTCCGGACAAAACGGGCACCGGGCAGCTGCAAAACCGCTTTTTTCAATTCAAGTTGCAACAAAATCCGCTGAATCTCCCCGGGCGGAAACTCCCGTCCTCCTTTTTCCAATAAGAGAGGAAGCGGAACCGGCTCATCGGTATCAAAATAAGACAAGATTTTTTCTTCCTTTTCGTCAAAATCCTGCTTCTGACGGTCATGCGCTTCCGCCTGTTTCTGTTTGCCCGGGGTCCAGTCGTAAAATTCCTCCAAAATATCATTGCCGCAAACAACGCATTTGGCTCCCTGCCGGATCAATTGCAGGGTCCCCCGACTCTGCACGGAGGTAATCGGGCCGGGAACGGCAAATACCTCACGCCCCTGTTCCAGGCTGAAATCGGCGGTAATCAGCGAACCGGACCGCTCAGCCGCTTCAATCACTAATGTTCCCCGGGAAAGGCCGCTTATGATTCGATTGCGCGCCGGAAACAGTCCCGGATGGGGAGTGGTTCCCGGAATCGATTCCGATACCACGGCTCCGGTCCGTACGATTTCATCGTAGAGCGCGCGATGATTTTTCGGATATACCACGTCCGCTCCGCATCCCAAGACGGCAACCGTTTTTCCCCGATGTTCCAAAGCCGTTCGGTGAGCTGCTCCATCTATGCCATTGGCCATTCCGCTGGCAATCACAAATCCGGCCTCCACCATTTCCCGGACGAGCTGTTTCGTCACCTTCAGCCCGTAAGGAGTGGGGCGCCTCGTTCCCACTACGGCAAGGCTCGTTTCCCTGAGCAGCCCGGCATTTCCCTTTATGTACAAAACCCAGGGCGGCATGGCAATTTCTTTTAATAATAACGGATATTCATCACAAAAATAGGTAATTACCTCAATTTTCTTATTTTTCAACCCCTCCTTCACCTGCTTGATCCACGCCGGATTCCACTTTTGTTTGAGCAACTTCACCATTTTCGGCGAAATCCCATTATGCCGCAAAGCATCGATGACGGACGGGGTTAAATCCTGATCAGGCAGAAAGCCCGCTTTCAGAAGCCGAGCCATGGTGTTCCAACCAACCCCCGGTATATGATGGATCGCCGCCAATCCGTCCCGTAAGTCCAAAAACAACATCTCCTTTCAGTTGAAAAGTAAAAAGCGGAAACCTCGCTCAGAGGTTCCCGCTTGTTTTCTGCAGGATGTTTACGACTTAGTGATGCACTCGCCCAGCAAACCCCTTTCTTCCAAGACCTTCACCAATGTTTCCCCGATCACGGCCGGTGTGGGTGCAACAGTAACCCCTGCGGCGGTCAACGTCGCGATTTTTTCCGCAGCCGTCCCTTTTCCGCCGGAGATAATCGCTCCCGCATGTCCCATCCGTTTTCCCGGAGGTGCAGTTTGACCACCGACAAAGCCGACAACCGGTTTCGTCATATTGGCCTTGATCCATTCGGCAGCCTCTTCTTCCGCGGTACCGCCGATTTCCCCGATCATGATCACCGCTTTTGTATCCGGATCTTCTTCAAACGCTTTCAAGCAGTCGATAAAGTTGGTTCCGTTGACCGGGTCGCCTCCAATTCCGACTGCGGTGGATTGTCCGATGCCGCGGGTGGTCAACTGATGAACAGCTTCATAGGTCAGCGTCCCGCTGCGGGAGACAATTCCCACATGTCCCGGGGTATGAATATAGCCCGGCATAATACCGATTTTACACTCGCCCGGAGTGATGACGCCGGGGCAGTTCGGACCGATCAGTCGCGTTTTCTTGCCTTCCATGTAGCGTTTCACTTTCACCATGTCCAGCACCGGAATCCCTTCCGTGATACAAACCACCAAATCGAGCTCCGCATCGACAGCTTCCATAATCGCATCAGCGGCAAAGGCCGGCGGAACATAAATCACGGAAGCGTTCGCACCGGTCGCATCAACGGCATCCGCCAGTGTGTTAAAAACGGGAACCCCTTCAATTTCGGTTCCTCCTTTGCCCGGGGTGACTCCCCCAACCACTTTTGTACCGTATTCCAGCGCTTGTTTTGTATGAAATAATCCGGTTGCACCAGTAATTCCCTGTGTGATTACTTTAGTATCCTTATTTACGAAAATACTCACCGTTAATTACCCACCTTTCTCAGGCGTACTCTCTATCCGTTCATTACTTTACGAGTTCGACGATTTTCTTCGCTCCGTCTTCCATCGAATCAGCAGCAACAATTGCGAGGCCGGATTCATTCAAAATCTTCTTGCCGAGCTCCACGTTGGTTCCCTCAAGACGAACCACCAGCGGACGATCAAGGCCAATTTGTTTGGCCGCTTCGACTACACCGTTGGCAATAACATCGCATTTCATGATTCCACCGAAAATATTGACAAAAATTCCTTTTACATTGGGGTCGGACAAAATGATTTTGAAAGCTTCACGCACTTTGTCCGTGGTTGCGCCGCCGCCCACATCGAGGAAGTTGGCAGGTTCACCGTCAAAATGCTTGATAATGTCCATCGTTGCCATGGCCAAACCCGCACCGTTCACCATACAGCCGATATTTCCATCGAGAGCGATATAGTTGAGATCAAATTTGGAAGCTTCCACTTCTTTTGGATCTTCTTCATCCAAGTCGCGCATTTCCAAAATATCTTTATGGCGGAACAAGGCATTTGAATCAAAATTCAATTTCGCATCGAGTGCCATCACCCGACCGTCTTTGGTGGTGATAAGCGGGTTGATTTCCGCCAGGGAGCAGTCATTTTCGACAAAAGCCTGATACAGGCCGAGCATGAATTTCGCAGCAAGATTGATTTTATCTTGCGGGATGCCGATGCGATAAGCCAGACGGCGGGCTTGGAACGGCAACATGCCTGTCGCCGGATCGATTACTTCTTTGAAGATTTTTTCCGGCGTTTTTGCCGCCACTTCCTCAATCTCGGTTCCGCCTTCTTCTGACGCCATCATGACGACGCGGCTGGTCGAGCGATCGATCACCATGCCGACATAATATTCTTTCTCGATCGGCAGTCCCTCTTCAATCAACAGCCGTTTTACCTCTTTCCCTTCCGGTCCCGTTTGATGGGTTACCAGCACTTTCCCCAAGAGTTCTTGCGCATGCTGTCGCACTTCATCCAGGCTTTTGGCCAGCTTCACGCCACCTGCTTTACCGCGGCCGCCGGTATGAATTTGCGCTTTCACCACCCAGAGATCACCGCCCAGGCTCTCTGCCGCTTTCACTGCTTCATCCGGTGAAAACGCAACATGCCCGTTGGGTACAACAACACCATATTTCTTCAGGATTTGCTTCCCTTGATACTCATGAACGTTCATTCGCGATCCTCCAATCACAAGTACAATCCGATGACTTTGCTTGCCGCCTTGGCGCTTTCGATCAGAGTATTCCCCGTCAGACTAGGCCAAACTGCTGCTTTTTTTCTATGTATCTGCCATTTCCTGCCTGAATCCCCTTTCAAAAAAAGGCGCTTGGCCTGGCAAGGACAGAAAACCATTCAAGTTTGGCTCATATGAAGTATAGCTCAGGCACACTTTTTTGCCAACCACCCGTGGTAAGAACATTCCATTCATAACACGAAAAAACGAGAGGATTTTTGCTGCTATCCTCTCGCCATCCCAAATCACTTCACAAAATCGATAACAATGGCAATAATGAAGATGAGAAAGAAAATCCCGGAAGACACTCCGGCCGCTTTCACAAAATCGATGAAATCGTTTTCCTGGTTTTGCGGCGTATGCTCTTGTGCCGACATGCCACTCTCCTCCTCATGCCTTATTTCCCAATATGAAAAGTATAGCACGCTTTGAACAAACATAAAACGAATCGATTGGCAAAAATTCAAGATACCGGAATAATTCAGTCGTTTTATTGATCTTACCCATCCATCCTCAGTTTACCCGTTTCGGGAGCAAAATTTGCACACAATAACATGATTAAATCTTCCGGGGATGGATTGGAGGAAAATGAGGATTTATGTAAAAATTACCATTATTAGACCGAGAGGAGGTTAACCGAATGAATATCCCCCGCCCTTGGGCCTATGCATTTGTTGCCGTCGTGGTAATCATCGCGGTAATCGGCTTGATCCACCCCTCTCTGGATTGGCTCAAGTCCGCCTGGCCGGAAGCAAAATCAGCCAACACCAAAGCCGACCCATCGCCGGTCAACGCCAAAACGCGCGATATCCATCTGTTCACTGTCGAATACAAAACGCTCCTGTCCGGGAAAGAAAAAGAAGTATACCGCTTTGATCCCGGCACCGTCATTGTGATGAAAGGGGAAAAAATCCGCTTGCATATCCACGGTCTAAACGGAAAAGTCCATCATTTTTCCATTCCGGAATTAAAAGTGGCCGGCTCGGTTGAAAAAGGAAAAATCGCCACACTTGAATTTACTGCTGACCGAACGGGGACTTTTGAACTCATCTGTCACGATCATATAACCGAAACCCATGAAGGCCCCATGATCGGATATGTGACGGTCGTCCATCCTTGATCTTTTCCGGACAAAGAAATCTGTGGAAGCCGGTTTGCCGAAAAGCCGGCTTATTTTTTGCACAAGTTTGTTGCAAATATGTCTGTCCCCCGCCCCTCCCCGCAAGCCAAATGATCCCTCAGTGATTCCTCCAAATCTCACTTCATGCGTGATGAGTCTTTTTTATTCCTCCGCTTGCCGGGCTGTGATAAGATGCAATCATACAATAAATCAAAATGGAGGGAAACGGAGTGTCAATCCGCTTTCAAACCCCCTACCAATATGTTTTCATCCATAATAACGTCAAACATTTGCTGCTGTTGTGGGAAAAGGAACACAAGCGGCAGTTATATATTGTTGAGGAGGAGGCAGATGAGATGCTCCTCCTCTTTCCCGGCGATTCCTACACCGAAACGGTTCTTGATCAGATCGAGCCCATCCTTTTTCAGCGGCTGGAAACGGATGCAGGGCCGTTTCTCGCCGTTCTCGGGGCGACATTTACCTATGACGAGCGAAAAATGGTCATGTATTATCATCCGGAGCATCCAGACCGGGAAATTTACTTTTTCGAATGGTCAGGAGACGGGATTGCCGAGTTGGACGAGGAAGAATATGAAGCCGTCACTCGTGCTTTTATCAATGAATTTCCGGAATTTTTCCCCGACGAAACCTGACGATGGATCCGCAAAAACGGGCAACTGTCATCATTGCCCGTCCCCCCTTTTCAGGCTCTGCTCCCGTCTGCATCCGAAGCTTTCTCCAACTCTTTCAACCACCTGCCCCACAAAAATCCCTTCTAGCCGCCTTGCCTTTAAAAATATATGAACTCCCTGGTTGGAACGCCGCTATCACTCTTTACCTAAATGAATATGAAAAAAGTATCCACCTATTTAAGAGGGTTTTAGCCATCCGTCTTCTGAAACCCCCGGCTCACAGGTTATAAATCTATTTTATCCAAGAATATTCACCAAATGGTTATCAAGGAATATCTTATAGTAACCGTTTCTTTTCGTAGTTATGCATAAGGGAGGTGCAGACCTCTTGAACCAGGGAAAGCAAGAACAACAACAGAAAAATCAGTTTGATGAATTATCGAAACAATTGCAAAGGGCAATCAAACTGAAGATTTACGACCTTTGTCTTCAAGTATTGAATTCGGAGGAAACGGAATCAAAAGTAAAAAAATTATTTGATTATACGGAACTTTTGAGCCCCGGAACAAAAGAATTAATTAAGCAAAACATCGAAAAAGGGTTGATGGAAGAAGAGAAAAATCAGGAACCCGTTAAAAACAAAAAACGGAAGAAAAAAAGAAAGGGGTAATCGGACATGCGCTGTTGCAAGCGAAAAAGATGGCGTTTTCGAAGGCGATTTCTGTGTAAACGCTGCCGTCGATTTCTCCTTCGACGACGCCGGCACCGCAGATGCCGTGATCATCCACACCGGCATCCCTTCCCAGCACTGCCGGGTGCCCATGTCAACAATGAGGCAAGGGTGGACGGCCCGGTCAGCGGCTTGATCAATATCATCGTTCAAGTCCCGGTCAATACAGGTGATGCAACCTCCTTGCACAACAGTCACCAAAACGCGCTTTCCAATGCCCTTTAGAAAGCGGTCAAGCATTTTTTCAAAAAAAGGAGGCGAAACATCATTGAACCATTTTCTGACTCCCGAACAGGAAAAACAGATCCGTGCTTTGATCGATGAATTGCTTCCCCCCAAAAATAATCCCGTATCCGTTCAGGTTCAGATGCCTTCCCGGGTCAATTCAGTGCTTGCCGAGCTAACCAACAACATACCTGGACCTGGATCTTCATCCGGTATTCTTGGCGTCATAACCAACGGGTTCAACTCATTTCTGAATCATTTAGCCAAACTTTTCTCCAATTTGGTCGAAATTCTCGGCCCTGATGCGGTCAATCAACTTTTTCCCGGATTAGTGAACGTGATCTACAAAGAGGTGCCGATCGAGCAAATGAAAAAAGCAGCCCAACCACCATCCCAAACTGAGTAAATCCTCGCGATTCCGTGAAAGGAGGTGAAGCTGATGCAATGCTGCTCAAAAAAGAAAAAGAGAAGGAAAAAACACTGTTTCAAATTTTGCTGTCCCCGTCGGAAAAAGCACTGTCACGACAGACACCATCACGATCGGCACCGTCACAATCGGCACCGTTGCGACCATGATGGGGCCCGCGCAACGGTAAATAACAAGGCTAACACAGGCCCGCAAAGCGCTGGCTTAGCAAACATCAACATTCAAGTGCCCATTAACTTGGGTGATGCCACTGCAATCAACCGCAGCTGCAACAACTCAATCTCAAATACACTTTAATGAGAGGGGCCGTTTCGGCCCTCCCTTTTCCTCCTCCACGCCCGCTCTTTACATAAAGCGCAACACGTAAAAGCCTTCTTTTTAGGAAGACAACCATTTCTTTCTCCGCCCACACGCAAGCAGATCAAGCAGAATATAGTATAACAAATGAAAGATTTGCAGATCTTTCCCGGGTTCGCACATTCGAAAGGAGGTGAGATGAATGAACTTTTCGTTTACGCAAGAACAACTTAATGAGTTGCGCTCTCAACTTGAAGAGATCATTCAAAAAAAAGTCAGTGAAAACGAATCCGTTGAAATCCAGGAACAAGAACAACAACAACTGATTTCAGGCTTACCCTCATTGATTTCAAGTGTGTCAGGAACCGTTCCCTTGATTTTAAACAGTGTGATTTCAGGCGCTGTTGGTTCTCTTAATATACTTGCCGGCGGGTTAATCAATGTTCTCAACAGCTTACTGGGTATAGTCGGAGGATCGGTCTTGAACGAGACAAACAATGAACTTTCTCCGGCGCTTGCCAACCTGATTCAAAAAACCGTTCCAACAGGGCAAAACAAACTGACCAAATAATCTGGACCCATTCTCTTGAAAGGGGGTGAAGCTGATGCATTGCTGCTCGAAAAGAAGAAGAAAGCATAGACACTGTTTCAGAATTTGCTGCCCTCGCCGGAGAAGGCACCGTCACGATCGGCACCATCACGATCGGCACCGTTGCGAAGACGGAGCTCACGCAACGGTTAACAATACCGCCAGAACAGGTGCTCAAAGCGCAGGTTTGATCAACCTGAACGTCCAAGTACCCATTAACCTGGGTGATGCCACTGCAATCAACCACAGCTCCGGTAACTCTGTATCCAACCTGTTGTAATCCTCTGCGGGGCCATCGTGCCCCTTTTTTTCATATTTATGTCATCCTCCCTGTTTTGGATCGGGCGATACAGCAAAACAAAAAGCTTTGCCCCGAACTTAAAGGCAAAGCTTCGCTTCATCAATGACCGACAGGCGTGATCCCGTATGCTTCATCCAATTTAGCCAATTTTTCTTTGATATGACGCCGGTACGTATCGATGTAGGCTTTTGGCTCCTTGGGATTGGGGAGGCGGGACAGGCGGCCGCTGACCGGGGAGATGATCTTGCTGACGGCACCGCAGCCCAAACCGATGATCGTCTGTCGTTCTTCCATGATGATGATGTTGTACAGGCTCTCTTCTCCGGGAAAAGCATAACCGACATTTTCCTGGTTGCCCAAAATATTTTTCTGCCGGTAGAGATAGTAGGGTACATACCCCTGATCCCGGGCCCACTCCCGCGCCATCCGCACCATCTCCCGCGTCTCTTCCCGGCCGGCGACGCGGTATTTCTCTTTATTTTGCGTCATCACGGAACCGCTTTTAAAGGACAGGGTGTGTACCGTGAGCGATTCGGGACGCAGCTCGCGCATGACATCCAGCGTTTCGGCAAACGTCTCGAGCCCTTCGCCCGGAAGGCCGATAATCAGGTCCATATTGATATTGTTTAAGCCCATCTGCCGCGCCAATTGATATTTTCTCAACGTTTCTTCCACTGTGTGGTGCCGGCCGATCACTTTGAGCGTTTCTTCCTTAAAGCTCTGCGGATTAATACTGATCCGGTCCACATTCCAGCGCTTCATCAGCGCCAATTTTTCCTCATCCAGTGTATCGGGGCGCCCTGCTTCAACCGTCCATTCCCGGACTTGGCCGAAATCGGGAATATGGCTCTTTAATTGCTGAAACAACGACTCCATCTGCTCAGCCGAAATCGAGGTCGGGGTGCCACCGCCAAAATAGATGGTCGTGACCGGCAACCCCCGCGTTCTCAGCCATGCACCAACAGCGGCAATCTCTTCATGAAGTCCAGCCAAAAAGCCTTCCACCGACCCCGTACGCCCCCCGATCGCATACGCGGGAAACGTGCAGTAGGCGCATTTGGTCGGGCAAAACGGAATCCCGATATAGAGGCTTACTTCCTTGTCCAGCTCATAAAAATCGGGAAGCACGGTAAGCTGCCGCCGGATGATTTCTTCCAGAATCTGCGTCTTCTCCGGATGAAGCAGATACTCCTGCTCCAGCAAGCGTTTTGCCTCTTGCAGGGAATTTCCCTTTTGCAGCAGCGTGTGAAACAGCTTCGTCGGGCGGACTCCGGTCAAAATCCCCCAAGGCTGCTCAATCCCTGTTGCTCTTTCCAAAACCTGGACAAGCACATAGCTGATCGCCTGCTTCATCCGTTTCCGAATCTCTTTTTCGCCTGTGCATCCTTCGATGGAACGCACATGTTCCGCCGACCACTGCACTTTGTCTGCGGTCAGCGTCACCCGAACTTCAATCGCTTCGGATTCGTCAAGAGTAAATTCAAGCTGAAAATCAGCCCAGTCATCCGTTTCCGTCAGCTGAACCTCTTCAAAAAAAAGACGGGCGATCAATTCCACATCCCGAAATAAGACCGGATCAATCCCTTTAATTGCAAATCGCGTCATGATCTCACTGATGCCGAAACCGGCATGTTCCTCCTTTTCCACTTCCATCTACTTCCCACAGTCTAGCAATAGCCGCATGGGAAATCAATGAAAGAGAATGGGAATATAAGAACGATCTTTCCAATCTATTCCAGAAATAAAATGTTTGTAAATTTTGCAACAACGGCCCCCATCAGCACGGAAATCCGCTATAATAAAGGTGCATCTTCAACAGAGAGGAGAGAAGAAATGAAAAAGACCACAGCCGCAGTCGGCGCACTTGTACTGTCTATATCACTGACCATACCGGCCTATGCAAAAGACGATGTGAAACCGGTTCTTTTCAACGGCGGTCCTTTGTACAATCAAGCCATTTACAAATTTAATCCTGACACACTCGAAGTTTCCAAAATCACATCCGGCAATTCTGTCGATGTTTCACCAAACGGGGAAAAACTAGCTTTCATCAAAAACGACAGCCTTTACATATCAGATCTTGACGGAAAAAATCAAGTTCGCTTAACCAACAGTCATTTCCCCGATTTCGATGCCTCTCCTCGCTGGTCACCTGATGGCAACAAAATTGTTTTCTCCCGCGGAAACGGGAACCTCTACGTGATCGATGTCAAAAGCAAGGAAGTTCGACAAATCACCCACGCGGAGAAAGGCGTCTATTATTCCCAACCGGACTTCTCACCGGACGGGTCCAAAATCATCTGCCACGCATCCGATGCAACCGGGTTCAGCCACATTTATGAGATGAATGCGGATGGCAGCAATCTGAAGAAACTGACAGGGAAAACAGGGGAATCGTCCGAATACGACGCCCATTTCTCACCGGACGGGTCCAAAATTTTGTTCGGCAGGTCGAAAAACGGCAATGCCGATATCTATGTGATGGATGCTGATGGCAGCCACATGAAAAACCTGACCGCTGACACCACCAAAGCAGTCGGCAGTGCAATCTGGTCGGATGACGGCTCCAAAATCCTTTATTCCCTCAATCATTCCGGCATAAAAGGAAATAATGAATCCAGTGATGACAATAGCACATTTTATGAAATGAATGCAAACGGGACCGATAAGCAAATCATCAAGCTGAATGTTCCAAACGCAATGCCGACCGCCTGGAAAGCGCTCAATCTGGGCGAGGCACAGTCAAAAATCGGCTCAACGTTAAACAAAATCAAAAGTTTCTTATTTGATTAAATTGAACAAAAAAGAACTCCCGGGCGACGGGGAGTTCTTTTTTATTGCGTTGCTTTGGATTTCAACCCCAGCAACTTTTTCAAAAGATCGCCAACTTCATGGAGAAGTCCCTTGTTGTGATTCCTGCCGCCATCCGGTGGTGGAGGTGACGGTTGGTCAGGAGGCGGATTTTGCGATCCGTCATCTTCCGGCGGATTTGTCGGGTTTGTCGGGTTAGTTGGGTTTGTTGGATTTGTCGGGTTTGTCGGATCAGTCGGTTTCTCATTTCCAGGTTTTGGCCGGGCCGGTGGTTTTGACACCGGAGGAGGGGGCGATTGGGGTCTGTCCACCTTTTCTTCGGAACGTCCGGCGGGATGCGTTCGCTCCCGTTTCTCTGTTTTTCCTGTTTTCCTTTCATGCAGATACTTGGGCTGCTCAGTCTTTTCCCTGCTTACCTTTACCTCCTGAAACGGCGGCGGGGAAATTCTTCTGGCGATCTCCGGCTCTTTTGCCTCCGCATGGGCCTGGTCACCCGTCCAATCTTCTATTTTTTTCAGGACAAAGGCTCCAAAATCATCTTCCGAATCCGGCGCTCCATTCCCGACAAACCTGCTCTTGCTTCCATCATTACCAACCGATTTAAGCGCTTCATTTTCAAACCAAGCGTAGGCAGCCGTTCCCAAAAGGAGGAGGAGCACCGAAGCAGCACCGGAAAGCTTCCAAATCAAAAACGTTTTGCCTTTTTTTCTATTCAACATCTGTTCGTATTGTTCCGAAGAAATCTTCGTTCTCCGCGTCGTCACTCTTATGTTCAACTCGAATCCTCCTTTTACGCTCGCCTGCTACGCCTACAATAGTAGAACGCTCTTCGCAGTGTGCAGAGATCATTTCTATTCAAAGAAATGATATTAAACGAAAATGAAAAAACTCCTTTTTTTAAAAAATCAAATTGCAAAATTATTTTCCTGTCGGTAATTGTGTATACCGGGTTTGCCGGAACCGGCTTCCAAGAGAAGTACATTGTCCTTTATCTGACGCTGTGATAGGATAAGAGACACACAGAACCCGGGTCTGATCCGGAAGTTCTATTTTCCTTGCAATCCACGGAGCGCAAGTTTCTCTAAAAAACAGGAGGGAATTTGGCTTGGTTTATCCAAAAGCAAACGTCAAGCATCTCTTTGATGAGGTAAAGCTTCCTCCGAAATGGCTGGAAGAATTCTTCAACCAGGCCATCATTCAACAAGTCAATGTTTACCCGGATCGGCGTGCCTGGAACATTCACCTTCGACTGCCGGAAATACTCCCTGCAGACGTTTGGCACACCTTCCAACAACGAGTGAAAAAACATTTCTATCCACAAATTCACGTATCGATCCAGTTTCATTATGACCACGTGGAAATGGAAACGTTTCTGCAAAATTACAGACAACTGATCGAGCGGCAGCTTCAGGAACAGATCACCCCGGCGGCGGCTACCTGGTTTGCCGGGGCCGACTGGCAGGCGGAGGCAGATAAAATCACCATTGTCTTTAAAAATCCCGCCGCCCGGCAAATGGCCAAACAGCGAAATCTTGAGCAAATTTTGGCCAAATATTGCCGGCGCATTCTCGGCCGGGAGGTTTCTGTTTTCCTGGAATGCGCATCGTCCGAAGAAGAACGAGACCACCTGAAAGAATTTCATGACCGTCGCGCCCAGGAAGAACAGACGCTGATGCA
Organism: Thermoactinomyces sp. CICC 10523; assembly: GCF_016055105.1. NCBI lineage: Bacteria > Bacillati > Bacillota > Bacilli > Caryophanales > Thermoactinomycetaceae > Thermoactinomyces > Thermoactinomyces sp. CICC 10523. The sequence goes on along the minus strand of NZ_JAECVX010000005.1, from coordinate 209,452 downwards.
GGAACTGCTTGCCCAACAGGCAAAAGAGGCAGCAGAACGCGAATCGGAAAAAGCGGAAAAACCGGTCGAGAAGAAAATCGGTTACCAGATCACGAGCGATCCGGTGCCGATCAAGGAAATCACCGAAGAGGAAAAAAGCATCGTCGTACAGGGAAAAGTGTTCAAAAGCGAACTGCGTGAACTAAAAAGCGGTCGCAAACTGTTGACCTTTAACCTGACCGATTTTACCAGTTCGATCGCTTGCAAACTGTTTGCCAGAGACAAAGAGCAAGCGGAAATCCTCGCCGTCATCAAGGATGGCGACTGGCTGAAAGTCCGGGGTTCCGTTCAATTTGACACCTTCTCCCGCGATTTGGTTCTGATGGTAAATGATTTGACCGAGACGGCTGCCGAAGAACGCCAGGATACAGCCGAAGAAAAGCGCGTTGAACTCCATCTCCATACATCGATGTCAGCCATGGACGGAATCTGCGATGCCGGAGAAGTGATCAAACGGGCAGCAAAATGGGGACATCCGGCTGTGGCCATTACCGATCACGGAGTGGCGCAGGCTTTTCCCGAAGCCTATGAAGCCGGAAAAAAACACGGAATCAAAGTCCTTTTCGGCATGGAAGCCAACATTGTCGATGATGGTGTTCCGATCGTCCTCAATCCGTCAGACCGCCCGCTGCTGGAGGATACTTATGTCGTATTTGACGTTGAAACCACCGGACTGTCAGCCGTTCATGATGTAATTATCGAGTTGGCGGCAGTCAAGGTCAAAAACGGCGAAATCATCGACCGCTTTTCCGAGTTTGCCAATCCGCACAGACCGCTGACCCAGCAGATCATTGAATTGACGCACATTACCGATGACATGCTGAAAGATGCACCGGAAATCGATGACGTGATCACCCGTTTCCTCGACTTTATTGACGGCTGTGTCCTCGTCGCCCATAATGCCCGCTTTGACATGGGCTTTTTGCAGGAAGCGGTCAAACGGCTGGGAAAAGAGCCGGTGCGAAATCCGGTGATCGATACCCTGGAACTCGGACGCTTTCTGTATCCGGGGATGAAAAACTACCGGCTAAATACTCTGGCCGATAAATTGAATGTAAAATTGGAACAACATCACCGGGCAATTTATGACGCAGAAGCCACCGGACACATCCTGTGGAAGATGATTCTCGATGCGGCCGAAAAAGAGGTTAAAAACCTCAGCCAACTCAATGAAAAAACCGGAGACCGCGACCTTACCCGTTTGCGTCCTTTCCATGCGATCTTGCTCGTGCGCAATCAAACCGGTCTCAAAAATTTATACAAACTGATTTCAATGTCTCATCTGAACTATTTTTTCCGCGTTCCGCGGATCCCGCGCAGTGAGTTGCTCAAACACCGCGAAGGGCTCATCATCGGTTCGGGTTGCGAGAGAGGTGAATTGTTTGAAGCCGCATTGACCAAAGCGCCGGCACAGGTTGAAGAAATCGCGCGCTTTTACGATTACCTGGAAATCCAGCCGGTTGACATCAATCTGCATCTGGTTGAAAAAGGGATTGTCGAAAGCCCGGAACGACTGCGGGAAGCCAACCGCCTACTGGTGGAAATCGGTGAAAAGCTGGGGAAACCGGTCGTCGCGACGAGCAATGTGCATTATCTGGATGAAACGGATGCGATTTTCCGCGATATCCTCGTTTCCAACCAAAACGGATTTCGCGTCAATGTTCCGTTGCCAAAAGCGCATTTCCGCACTACGGATGAAATGCTGAGTGAATTCAGCTATCTGGGAAGCGAAAAAGCGCGGGAAGTGGTCATTTCCAATCCACGGAAAATCGCTGAACAAATCGAAGAGATTCAACTGTTGCCGGAAGGAACCGCGACCCCTGTGATCGAAGGTGCGGAAAAAGAGCTGGAAGAGATGTGCTACAAAAGAGCGCACGAGTGGTATGGCGATCCGTTGCCCGAGGTTGTGCAAAAACGGCTCGAGCGCGAGTTAACCAGTATTATCAAACACGGATTTGCCGTGATTTATCTGATTTCCCAGCGCCTGGTGACCAAATCGCTGGCAGATGGTTATCTGGTCGGTTCCCGCGGTTCGGTCGGATCATCCTTTGTAGCCACAATGAGTGAGATTACAGAGGTCAATCCACTTCCGCCACACTGGCGCTGCCCGAAATGCAAACACAGCGAATTTATTCTCGATGGTTCCTACGAATCGGGCTTTGACCTGCCCGACAAAGAATGTCCCAACTGCCATCAGGTGATGAAAAAAGACGGGCACGACATCCCGTTTGAAACCTTCCTGGGCTTTGAAGCGGATAAAACACCGGATATCGATCTGAACTTCGGTTCAGATTATCAGCCACGGGCCCACGCCTATACAGAGGAATTATTCGGAAAGGATTATATCTACCGCGCGGGCACGATCGCCAAGGTTCAGGAGAAAACGGCATATGGGTATGTGAAAAAATACCAGGAACATCATAATCTGCAACTCAGACAGGCGGAAATTGACCGACTTGTCGCCGGGTGCACCGGTGTGAAGAGAACGACAGGGCAACATCCGGGCGGGCTCATGGTTATTCCGCAGTACAAGGATGTTTTCGACTTCACCCCGATTCAGCATCCGGCCGACGATGTCAAATCCGGCACGCGGACGACCCATTTCGATTACCGCTCCATCAGCGGAAAATTGTTGAAGCTGGATATTCTGGGACACCAGGATCCGACTACCATTCGGATGCTGCAGGATCTGACCGGCGTAAACCCGCGGGAAATTCCCATGGACGACCCGGAAGTTTTAAAACTGTTCAGCGGGACGGAATCCCTTGGTGTCACCCCGGAAGAAATCGGCGGGGTCAAAACGGGCACATTGGGGATTCCCGAATTTGGCACCCAGTTTGTACGGCAAATGCTCGAAGACACCAAACCGACCAGCTTCTCGGAACTGGTGCGCATCTCCGGTCTGTCGCACGGAACAGACGTTTGGCTCGGCAACGCTCAGGAATTGATCCGCAGCGGTACGGCAACGCTGTCGGAAACGATCTGTTGCCGTGACGATATCATGCTCTATCTGATCTTAAAAGGATGTCCGCCGAAGGCATCATTTAAGATCATGGAAAAAGTGCGGAAGGGAAAAGGGCTGACCGATGAAGAAGCAGAACTGATGCGTGAACATGGCGTGCCCGATTGGTATATCAACTCCTGCCGGAAGATCAAATATATGTTTCCCCGGGCCCACGCGGCCGCCTATGTTATGATGGCCGTCCGCATCGCCTGGTTCAAAGTGCATTACCCCATTCAGTATTATGCGACTTATTTCTTCCGGCTATTAGATGATTTCGATTGTGAAGTCGTTTTGAAAGGGCCTGAATTTGTCAAACGTCGGATGAAAGAAATTGCCGAAAAAGGCAACGCGGCATCTCCCAAAGAAAAAGGGCTGTTTACTGCTTTGGAGTCCGTTCTGGAATTTTTTGCACGCGGCTTCAAATTTAAAAACGTTGATTTATATCGATCACACGCCACCCAATTTGTTATCGACGGAGATGACCAGTTGATTCTCCCCTTTGCCTCCATCCCGGGCGTCGGGGAAAATGCCGCCAAAAATATCATGGAAGCCAGGAAAGACGGGGAATTCCTTTCGATCGAGGATTTCCAGACCCGTTCACGCGTGTCGAGTACCGTCGTGGAGTTGCTGAAAAGCATGGGCTGCCTTGACGGGCTGCCGGAAAGCAACCAACTGGTATTGTTCTAAAAAAACAAAGCTAGCCGGATGTCGTTAACGGCTAGCTTTGTTTTTTAAAATGACCAGGCGGCCGGGCAAATGCCATTTCAACGCTGTGGACATCATCCGCAAAGTGACAATGACCGCACAGAGGAAATAAAATTCCCAGGGGGTATCGACCCACTTCAGGCCTACCGCAACCCCGCTGACAATCGCCCAAAAAGCGTAAACTTCCCTTTGAAAAACCAATGGCTTTCTTCCAGCCAGCACATCGCGAATAATACCGCCGCCGATCCCCGTCATGACGGCCGCGAAAATGACGGCCACCAAAGGAAGGTGTTTGCCCGTCGCAAAGAGAGCTCCCTGAATGGAGAAAGCCGACAGACCGATCGCGTCGAAAAAGTTCAGCCATTTGCGGCAAAACTTAAGCCAGAGGGACGGACTCATCGAAACGAAGGTAATCGCGATCAGCGCTGCATAAATCAACATCTCCTGTTTCCACAAATCCCCAACCGGCAATCCGATACAGGCATTGCGAATGATTCCTCCGCCGAAAGCGGTAACCAGCCCCAATACATAGAGACCGAATATATCATATCTTTCTTCAATCGCCACCAGCGCCCCGCTGACCGCAAAAGCGACGATTCCGACAAAATTCAACCATTCCCAGGACATTCTCAACGCTCACTTTCCGTCTGAATTACATCAAGACTTTATTATAGCGGCATCAAAAGAAAAGAAAAATAGGATCGGCAAAAAATGTTCAGCGTTTCACCACCAACCATTACCAATCATTCATCCGTTTGGAACAAAATAATCCGCCTCTCCGCAGGCAACAATACAAAAAACGGAAAGAGGAGGCACCGATGTTCCGTCAGACGATAATCAACCTGTGGCAATTGTGGGATATCATCTATTTTTTATTTACTCGCCTGAACTATGTCGATAAGGGGAAGAACATTTTTCGCGTGTCAGTCAAGAAATACCGGGGGGAACTCATTCAAACGGCAGACGGGGCCATCCTCGAACGCGGCGATTGGTATGTACAATTGCATTTACATAATGTGCTTCTCGCCCGGTTGCTGCTTCAATCGTCAGCGCGCGAATTCGGATGGGCCATTATGTTGCGCCGCTTAATCTCCTCCTCGTTGCCGGCATTGATCCGGTTTATCAACCATCACCCTCAACATAATGAGATTCAGGTGATCCTCGGCACAACTCTTCTGTATCGCAATGCCAACCGGCTCGGTTTTGAGGTGTCCGACATTTCCAATCCAAAAACGCGATGGATCAAATCACTTACCGCAAAGTGTATTTTTCTCCTGTGCCATCCCAACGGCCTCCGGGAAATGTCCGGCAGAAAAAATGATCTTATTCCGAAGCGGGTATTTATCTCGAAGAAACGATTAAATCAATTTTACGGATCGGGGAGTTGAAAATGGACAAAATCTTGATCTTAACGGAGACGGTTGCCGGTTACGGACATTACAGCGCGGCAAACTCGTTAAAAAAGGCAATCCGCATGCGTTATCCCTCGCTTGAGGTTCATATCGTCTGCATGCTCCCGTTAATCAGCAAACCATTGGAGACTCTGATCGGCAAATTTTATACTCAGACGCTGCGCTTCGCTCCCTCTCTCTGGGGAGCGGCCTATTCCCAGGACCGCGAATGGGATCGTTTCTTTCGCGAGCCGCTCGGCAAACTTGTTTCCGGTAAATTGAAAGAAATCATTGACAGCCTCTCTCCAAAGCTGATTGTCTGCACGCATGCATTTTGTTTGAGCGCTTGCACCCACTTAAAGCAAAAAAAAGCAGGAAGCTTTCGACTCGGGGCAGTGGTTACCGATTTTGACGCGCACAGTTTTTGGATTCACCCTGATGTCGATTTTTACATCATCGCCCATGAAGAAATAGGAAACAAAATAAGAATGAAAACCCCGCTCCCTCGTCTTTATCCGACCGGCATCCCGATCGATCCGTCTTTTTCCCTGAATCAAAAAGATGCGCGCAGGGCCCGCCAGCAACTCGGAGTTGATCTGGACCGCTTCACCATTTTGCTCATGGGTGGAGGAGAAGGAATGGGACCGATCAAGAAAAGTCTTGATTCCTTTCGAAAATCCTTTTGCCATCAGCCTTTCCAGCTTTTGATCATCACAGGAAACAATCAGGCCCTGTACGAATCCCTGCATATGGAAACCCGTACGGATCCGCATATTTACACATTCCCTTTCGTCCATAACATGGTTGATTTCATGTGCGCTTCCGACTTCATCATTACGAAACCGGGCGGAATGACTTGCTCCGAAGCAATGGCGACCGGTTTGCCAATGGTGATCTGCAAACCGATTCCTGGCCAGGAAGAGAACAACAGCGATTTTCTGTTGAACCGCGGGGCCGCCATTCGTCAGGATAAGCCAAAACGGCTTCCCCAAGATCTTTCCGGGCTGCTGCAACAACCTCAGCAGCTGGCTTTGATGCGCAAACAAGCATCCTCCATCGGCAAGCCGTACTCCTCCTTTCACGGAGCCGAAATTATAGCTGATCATCTTCATTAGTCCCATTCAATGCAAAACGGTCTGTCCAGAGAAAAAGACAGACCGTTTTTGGCGGAAGGGTTAACTTTCCCCCTGATCCGCAGGGCGATACAGCCCGCATGCATCCCATGACGGATAATGACGCCCGTTGTGATGTTGACAACGAAAACTCTTTTCCGTTTGCACGAGAAATTTGCATGTCTCACATTTGTAGAGCGTCCAGGTAATTCCATATTTTTTGACCATTGGATTTTTGCTGCGCTCTTCAATCTTGTCCAAATTCACTTCGCGTGATCCAACCTTAATTTCACTCACACTTTCTACATTCATTTTCGTGTCAAAAATACACTAATTCTTTTCATAAATCAAGGAATGAAACTTATTCCCCAACGGGATTCGCCAGCTTTTCCAGCGCTGACCACAAATCCTCACTGTATTGCTCCCTTTTCAGGGCAAATTCCAAATTGGCCATGACATAATCCCGTTTGTCCCCTATATCAAAGCGCTTTCCCTTGTAAAACAGGCCAATTCCCCGCTCCCTTTGCAACAGGGTATTGATCGCATCCGTCAATTGAATCTCCCCGTCGAAACCCGGCCGTGTCTTCGAAAGAACAGGGAAAATTCCGGGCGGAAAAATATATCTTCCAATTGCGGTCACAGCTGAGGGGACATTCTCTTGCGGTTTTTCCACAATATGACGTATGAGCACCTCGTTCTCATCGATCGGTTGATACTCGATGGCATTATGTTGGGACAATAATTCATATTTCAGCGTTTCAACCGCCAGCACGGGAGATTTATGCCGCTGAAAAGCATCGATCAATTGTCCGGTGCAAGGCGGGTCACTGTCAATCACGATGTCGCCCAACAAGACGGCGAAAGGCTCATCCCCCACAAAGGAACGGGCCATGAAGACCGCATGCCCTGATCCTTTTGGTTCAGGTTGGTCAATCAGCGTCACCTGGGGATCTCCGGCGAAGTACGTTTGAATCACTTGGCGGCCATATCCCACAATGATCGCAATTTGTTCGATTCCCGACCGTTTGGCCTCATCGACGAGATAGTGCAATGCCGGACGATCGACGATCGGCAGCATCGGCTTGGGAATCGCCCTGGTAATGGGCAAAAATCTCCGTCCCATCCCCGCTGCCGGAATCACCGCCTTCCGTACGCGCATTGTCTCACCTCCTTCAATAAAGAAAAGGGGCAGGTCAGCCCCCTTTTGCTAAGCGATTTCCTCCGATTGGACGATTTTCATCACATCGCGTTTCAAATTTTCCAGCCGGGTTCGCGCTTCTTCACCATTCTCTCCGACGGAAGCAAAGTAAAACTTGATCTTCGGCTCGGTTCCCGAAGGCCGGATGGCAAACCAAGAACCGTCCTCAAACAGATATTTTAACACATCTGCTTTCGGCAACCCTTCAATGCCCCGGCTGTAATCTTTTTGCTCCCGCACGGTGATGCCTCCTGCTTCCCGAAGCGGAAACCTGCGCAGACGCTCCATGATCGCCCGCATCCGCTTGATTCCGTCAACACCTTTTAACGTGAGGGAAACCAACTCCTCCTGATGGGTTCCGTACCGGTCAAACAGTCGCCGTAAGGCCTGGTAGAGCGTCAACCCCTGCCGTTTGTAATATGCGGCCATTTCCGCGGCAACCATGCATGCCTGAACAGCATCCTTATCCCGGCAAAAATCGCCGATCAGGTAACCGTAACTTTCTTCATAGCCAAACAGGAATGTTTTTTCCCCGCTTTCGGCATATTGCTTGATCCGATCCGCTATGAACTTGAAACCGGTCAGCGTGTTGATCGTTTCCACTCCGTAGCGGGCCGCAATCTTCGCTCCCAGCTCCGAGGTGACAATCGTTTTGATCATCACTCCGTTTTCCGGCAGGTTCCCCCGTTCTTTACGCCGGGCCAAAAGGTAATCCAACAAAAGCGCTCCCAGTTGATTCCCAGTCAAAACGGAAAATTTCCCCGTCTCATCCCGGGCAACAACCCCGACACGATCGGCATCCGGGTCGGTTCCCATGATGATGTCGGCTCCCGTCCGTTCCGCAATTTCAATCGCCTGCGCAAACGCTTCATGCTCCTCCGGATTGGGAGAACGAACCGTGGAGAAATCGGGGTCGGGCTTTTCCTGCTGTTCAACCACCTGTACCTGCCCGAATCCTAAATCCCGCAATATACGACGCACCGGCTTGTTTCCCGTTCCGTGCAGCGGCGTGTAGACAATTTTGAGATCGCGGTTGTTTTGCACCGGCTGCATCGCCAAACTCCGCAGCCGCTCTTGATAAGCATCGTCAATCTCCTCCCCGATCACTTCAAACAGTCCCGCAGCCCGGGCCTCTTCCAGCGGCATAATCGGAACGGTCAATTCATCGGGAACGCGCCCGATCTCCTCCAACACAGCGTTCGCCAAATCGGTGGCGATCTGCGCCCCGTCCGAGCCATATACCTTATATCCGTTATATTCCGGGGGATTATGACTCGCCGTAATCATAATGCCGGCTGCAGTACCCAAATGACGGACGGCAAAGGATAACTCCGGTGTCGGCCGCAATTCAGCGAAGACATAGGCTTTTATGCCGTTTTGCGCCAGCACCAGCCCTGCTTCCCGGGCAAACTCCGGCGACTGATGGCGGCAATCATAAGCGATGACCACCCCTTTTTTCTTCGCCTCTTCTCCCTGATTAAGAATAAACCTGGCCAATCCCTGCGTCGCTTTACGCACGGTATAGCGATTCATTCGATTGGTGCCGGCGCCGATGATTCCGCGCATTCCTGCGGTACCAAAGGTGAGCGAGGTGTAAAAGCGGTCTTCCAATTCTTTTTCATCCGTGATCTCTTCCAATTCCCTCCTTAAATCCCGATCCAAATCCTGAAATTTCAACCATCGGTCAACCGCTTGGCGATAATCCATCCTCCGTCTCCTTTCTTACATAAAACATCATCTCTCTTGAGCATAACCCAGGGATGGGAACTTAAGGGAAAGCCCCTCTAACCGGCCATCGGAAAATCCGGCAGGTCAGGGGGACACCTGTTCCGACCTGCAATGTCCCCTACAGAAAGACCCTTTTTCTCACAAACGGAGGAGAGAAAAAGGGTTCCTTGATTCTGCTAAGAATTCTTTTTCACACCGCGCAAAGGACCCTGGGCAAAGAGAACACCGATGACCAGAGTGACAACCCCCCACCACAGATCTATATTCAAGCCGTGCAAATAAGGAGTCTGGGGGTTTACAGCCAATCCGTAGACGATGAGAATCGCCCCGTAAACGATGAACATCAAGCCTGTCAGCCAACGCAGGTCTAACCACAGTTTAGCCATGGTCATCGGTCCTCCTTTTACAAGAATACTATATTTAAACCGATCAGGATAACCAAAACAACAACTGCCATTACTCCCGGCCGTTTATACCATCGTTCTCCACGATAAGACGGCAATTGCAAGAACCCGTATACCAGCCCTTTCAACTCCGCTTCATCTTTCGGCTTGGTGACAAAGCTGACCAGCACGGTCACAGCAGCAGCGATCACCCACGCCCACCAGGCCCGCCAGAAATTGCCGGCCTGTGCGCTGGCAAAATAATCGGCCGGGATCAGATAGTACAGCAGGAAGGCACCAACTGTCCCGGAGATCAGTCCCCAGAATCCGCCCCAAGGGGTGGCCCGCTTCCAGAACATGCCCAGCAAAAACGTGGCAAACAACGGTGCGTTAAAGAAGGAGAACAAGGTTTGCATATAGTCCATCACACTGGGGAAATCGGCGGCGATATAGGCAGTGCCGATACTGATCAAAATCCCGATGACAACGGTCCAACGTCCAACTCTCACGTAGTGCCGGTCAGGAGCATCCTTTTTGAAATAAGCCTGGTAAATGTCATAGGTCCAAATCGTGGTAAAAGCGGTTACATTTCCGGCCATTCCGCTCATGAAGCTGGCCAGCATCGCGGTCAAACCGAGCCCCATCAGCCCAGGTGGGAAATAACGCTGAATCAGAAGCGGCAAGGCCAGGTTGTAACTGGGGCCTCCGGGATGGCCGATTTTCGGATAAAGAACGGCCGCGATCAAACCGGGGATAATGACCAGGAACGGTACGACCATTTTAAAGAACGAAGCATAGATTGGGGTGTTTTGCGCCGAACGCATGTCTCGAGCCGCAAACGCGCGCTGCACCACCAAAAAGTCGGTGGTCCAGTAGCCAAATGACAAGACAAATCCAAGTCCCAGCACAACCCCAAGCCAGCTGATTCCCATCGCATTATCGGAGGAATGGCCCAGATTGGACCACATGTGGCCGAACGCTTCCGGCAACCGGTCCATCATCGCCTGCCATCCACCCAACTCATGCAGGCCAAATACGGGAATGAGGAAAAGTCCAAGCCAGATGAGGAAGAATTGGATCACTTCAGTATAGATCGAAGACGTTAAGCCGCCCAAAGCGACATAGATCAACACAACCACAGCCGAGATCAGGATACTGGTATTGAAAGACCAGCCGATCAGAACCTGAAAAATGAGCGCCATCGAATACAAGCTGATTCCGGAGACCAATACGGTCATCACGGCGAATGAGATGGCATTGACCGCACGGGTCGCTTCATTGAAGCGGAATTTCAGGTATTCCGGAACCGAACGCACCTTTGAGGCATAATAAAATGGCATCATGTACAAGCCGAGAAACAACATGGCCGGAATGGCACCAATCCAATAGAAGTGGGTGGTCAACAAACCGTATTCGGCTCCGTTTGCCGCCATGCCCAGCACTTCGAGCGCTCCCAGATTAGCTGACAGAAAAGCCAAACTGGTGATCCAGCTGGGAATCGAACGGCCGGACAAGAAGAAATCGTCTCCGGTTTTCATCTTGTTTTTCAATAAGAAACCGATTCCAAGAACCACGACAAAATAAATGGCAATCATCACATAATCAATCAATCCGGCATGTAATAACGAATGTCCCATGATGAACCCCACCCTGATCATTGAGTGAATAAGATTTGTGAAGCAGCAAAATAACTTAATTAAAATAATTAATAATTGTTAAGATAATATTAAATGAAGTCAACCTTTTTGTCAACGCTTTCATAATGAGGAAGAGTATTGTTGTTCAGACTGAATCAAAAAGTCCGCAGTCTCTTCAAAACAGGAAGAGAATCGCGGACATAAAGCACTCCACCGTTTGGAAACCCCCATGATGGATAACACCTTTTAATGTTTTCCGGCCCAGTTAAATCCCGCCGACACCTGATCTTCTTCGCGTGCCCCGCTTCAAATACCGGCTGCGGCCATAAATCTTGCTTCAATCTGTCAACCGGCCGCATAAGTTGAAACTGCACTTGTTTTACGTTTCAAAAATTGGCATCAGACATGATCCCGATGGCCAGCTCACACCATTTTTCTTTTATCAACTGCGCACCAGAATATCAGGACGCAAATAGGTTTTTCCATCATGTTTCACTTCAAGATAGACCCATTCTCCGGTATGGGTTAAAAATTCATTTTCATGCTCTTTTACCAGGATTGTGTCTTCCGATTTTATCCCGCGAATGGCTGGATTCCATGCAAATGCCTGATGGAGGAGAACCCGTCCTTTGGCATCCGGAGTGGCGAGAAACTCCCGGGACGCATATCCCGTTGGTCCACCCTGATGCAACAGCTTCCAGTCTTCGGGGAATCCCATCCGGACATACATTTCAATGCCCGTCTCGATCACTTTGCAAATCGGCGTGCCCGGTCTGGTGGCTGCGTTCATGGCCGCATCGATTTGCGCCAGTTTTCGTTTGTTTTCCTCCAATTCCGGCGAGAGAGGACCAAAGTGGACAAAACGTGTCACATTGCTCACCAGTCCTCCCTTTTCCGCGCAGAGGACGAGCATCGCATACCGTTCCAGCTTTTTATCCGTAGGAATGGGATGACGGTAACGAAAGATTCGCTCATCTGTCGCCACCAGGATGACCTGCGGATTCATTCCCTCCTTTAACACTTTATAAGCGAGGTTGGCGGCGATCTCATGCTCGCTCTGCCCCGGAACCAATTCACGGCAGGCCGATTCCACTGCGCGCGCCGCCAGTTGCGACAAGGAACGGTAATCCTCGATTTCACTTTCCGTCAACACATACCGCAGCGCCCTCAACTCTTCTTCCACGTACAAAAGCCCGTCAATTGGAGTGTCACTGCCAATCCTTTTTCCTGCACAAATCCGCTGAATCGTCTCAATCTCTCCTTCATACCATTCCGGGGTGATCCAGTCATATCCCTGACCGTACAGCTCCTCCTCACGAATGCGGGCCGCTTCCATTTTTGATGCCAGGCATATTTTTCGATCACGCAGGATGAGCAAAGGGGCTACACCGAGCTCGGTCGTATTGACAATGTGATTATCCTTCCCCCCTGTAAGCCACGAGAAAAAATCGCGTCTGCGAAACAAAACGCCGTCCAGCTTTTTATCATCCATAAACGTTCTGACCCGCTCCAACGCTGTATTGACCGAAATATCGCCCATCATTTCCCCTCCTCACAGATCAGCGGTCACCATAGCCGTCGGGGTGATTTTTATGCCAATTCCAGGCGCTTTCCATAATTGTTTCCAACTGATGATAGCGCGGCTTCCAGTTCAGAATCCGCTTCGCCTTATCTGATGAGGCGATTAAAACGGCCGGATCGCCGGCGCGTTTGGAGACGACTCGCTCTGGAATCCGCTGCCCGGTCACGCGACGGGCTGTTTCAATCACCTCTCTGACGGAAAAACCGGTTCCATTCCCCAGGTTGAACACATCGCTTTGTCCGTGTTGGCGCAAATGTTCCAACGCGAGGAAGTGGGCGCTCGCCAGGTCCATTACGTGAATGTAGTCTCGGATGCAGGTGCCGTCCTCCGTCGGGTAATCATCCCCGAAAATGCGTATCTCTTCTCTCTGTCCCAGGGCAACCTGCAAAATAATCGGAATCAAGTGGGTTTCCGGATGGTGATCTTCGCCGATCAGCCCGTCCGGATGGGCACCGGCTGCATTGAAATAACGCAGGGAAATCGATTTTAGCCCGTGAGCTTCGTCAGCCCAGCGAAACATTTTTTCCATGGCCAGTTTGGTTTCCCCATATGGATTGGCCGGTTCTGCCCGGTCCTCTTCCCGGATCGGCACCCGCTCCGGCTCCCCGTAAACTGCTGCCGTCGAGGAAAATACGATTTTTTTCACTCCATGGTCAAGCATCGCCGAAATGAGTACATGGGAAGCCACCAAATTATTTTCATAATAAGAGAGCGGAATCTGCACACTTTCGCCGACCAGGGAGCTGGCTGCAAAATGGATCACCGCTTCAATCTGATGCTTACGGAAAAGATCGTCCAAAAAATCCCGATCCCGAATATCTCCCTGATAAAAAGTTCCTCCGAGAACCGATTTTCGATGTCCGGTCGTTAAATTGTCAACGACGACCACTTCTTCCTGATGCGCGAGCAATTCTGCCACAGTATGGCTGCCGATATAGCCGGCTCCTCCCGTCACCAAAATGGCCATGCAATCTCCTCTCCTTTCACCTCTCGTGCCCCGTCGCCGATCTCACAGACGTAGAAAGTCGGTGTCAAACCGGTTTTCTCCGCATAAATACGGGTAACCGTTTCTTTAAAATCCTCCACTTCCCCTTCGGCAACCAGACTGATGCTGCACCCGCCAAAACCGGCTCCGGTCATGCGGCTGCCTATACATCCCGGCACCTGGCATGCCGCTTCAAACAAGATGTCCAGCTCTTTTCCGGTCACTTCGTACAAGTCTCTGAGCGATTCATGTGATTTTTTCATCCATTCGCCAAACTCCGGCAAATCTTTTTTCTCCAGGCACTTTGTCGCTAAAATCACACGTTCGTTTTCACTGACCACATGTTCAACACGATTGCGGATAACCGGGTCAGCGATCGATGAACGCAGCCGGCTCCAATCGTCATAATCCAGATCTCCCAAAGTCTGAACATCGGGTTTCACCCGTTGAATGAAGCGCAATCCCTCCTCGCATTCCCGGCGCCGCTCATTATATTTGGAATCGGCCAGCCCTCTCCTCTTGTTGGAATTGGTGATCACCAACCTATATCCATCCATCCGGATGGGAAAATACTCGTATTGTAAGGTATCGCATTTCAATTTGATCGCATGGCCGCTTTTCCCCATACCGATCGCAAATTGATCCATGATCCCGCAGTTGACGCCCAAAAATTCATTCTCCGCTTTTTGCGCCAATTTCACCAACTCAAGCATCGGGATCTCCGTTTGCGCAAGTCTTGTGAAAGCCAGAGCGGACACCAGGAGAATTGAAGCGGAGGAGGAAAGCCCCGCTCCATTGGGAATGTTTCCGTGAAATAAAAGGTCAACCCCTTTCAATGTACCGGCCAGCGAAGGAAAGGCCTGGAGCAATGCAGATAACATCCCTTTTGGATAATTGGCCCAATCATCTTCTTTCCGATACTGAATATCTCTCTGATCCAGATCAACCTTTAAAGTGAATTGAGTCGAGCGAAGCCGGATCTTTCCGTCCGTGCGCGGCGCTGCTGCGGCCCATGTGCCGAGGGTCAGCGCTGCCGGGAATACATAACCGCCGTTATAATCGGTATGCTCCCCGATCAAGTTGACACGCCCGGGGGCAAAGAAAAAGCGGACACCCTGACTGTAGCCGAACTCCTCCTGAAATCGCAGCAGCAGCTGGTTTTGTCTCATGATCTCCCTTCTTTCGCCAAAAAACGTTTTAAGGCCTCTCTCAGCTCCGGCGCCGTTTCTTCGACTGCCCTCGGATTCGCCGCAGCCCAAGCGCCCATTTCCGATGAAGCATAATACTTGATCTTGTCCCGGGCACGAAGCGGGGGATAAAACTCGATATGGAAGTGATAATAGTCCTCCACATCCTCGCCATTAACCGGACGCTGGTGAACCACCATCATATAAGGGAATAAGCGATCGTACAGAAAATCCATCGCACCGGTCACTTCTTTGAGAATTGCAGCCAGGCTCCTCTTTTCTTCTGAAGAAAAATCAGTCAATGCGGTCTTGTGGGATTTGCTCACGATAAACACACCATAAGGATAATCCGTAAAATAAGGGATGTAAGCGAGAAAATGCTCATTTTCCGTCACAATTCTCCGGGCAAATGCTTTCTCTTCTTCGTTCATATCACAAATGAGACAGTGCCCGGTCTCCTTGTAATGCAGCTTGCAACTGTCCAATTCCGTCTTGATCTTCAACGGCAAATAAGAGTAGGCGTAAATTTGCCCGTGCGGATGCGGCATCGTCACCCCGCACTCTTCCCCGCGATTTTCAAAGATCATCACATACTCATGCCGTGGATCTTCCGCCAACTCGCGAAAGCGATCCGTCCACAGCCGGACGAGTTCGGTGATATGGTCAACGGACAACTGGGGCAAGGTTTGGTAATGATCCGGTGAATACAGGATCACTTCACATTTACCATATGCTTTTTTCGCTTTGTACAGCGATGTCTCAACCGGATCAGGTTCAGACGGATTGGGGCTTAACGCCGGGAAATCGTTATCATACTTCCAAACGGTGTAATGATCCGGCACTTTTCCTGAACCCGGACAAAACGGACAGTAATCTTTTGGCAGGTGCGGACGATGCTGCCGGTTGGAGGCAACGATCGTCCAATCTCTCAGCAAAGGGTTAAAACGAAGTTCCGACATATCAAAACCTCCTGCTGTCCGATTCTAAACGCTTTCAATTAAACGATGCAAGAAATCTCCTTTTATTAATTAATTTAATTAAATAATAATCCAGACTGGCCAAACCGGCAACCCCTTTTTTCGCTGACATCGATTTTGATAAGGGAGAAAGTTCCGAATAAATGACTGCCTGCACCATCCGGGTGTGCAGGAGTGGCCTTCTTCTCCACTGCTCTTCCCAACGCACTGCCAGCGAAGGCCCCACACCTGCTGATCACGCTTCCCCTTTATTTTTCCTGCTTTTCCTCTTTCCGCTCCACTTGGTCCGCGTTCATCCCCCGCTTGAATTCACGCAGTGTTTTTCCCACCGCTTGCCCGAGTTCCGGCAATTTTTTGGGCCCGAATAAAAGCAACGCTATGACCAGGATAAAAATCCATCCTGCCAGACTGGGAACATGCATCTCGTTGCCTCCTCCACACCTGTGATCAACTGCCATACTCCGCAGTCTGTTCCGGACAAACTGCGCCTCTGCTGTTTATCTCGCCCTGTTCTTTAACATATAGACATCCTTGACGAGAAAAGCATTGGTTGTTGCCACTTCATCCATTTTGTCGGTCAACCGGTTCACGTCCTGACGAAGCTCCTTCACTTCATCTCCCAATTGATCCATCCGGGATTCGAGATTGTCCATCCGGGATTCGAGACTGTCCATCCGGCTTGCAACATTGGCCAACTCGCTTTTCAGTTCCAAAAGATCCGGTTTTAAGCTCTCCCGTACCGCCTCGGCCAATTGTGCTGCCAACTCTCTTTGATCCATCCAACTACCCTCCTTATTATGCATATTCTATCAGATCTTTGCCCATGCGTGTGAAAAATTTCTGGTCTTCGGGAAAAAGACCGGATTAAATCAACAAACTCTATCTTTTTCCACCACTTTTTGTTAGGATAGACAAGAAAATATTTCGTAACTCCAAATAATGATGAGTGGAGAACTACCAACGTGTTTTAGTTTAACCAATCATGTTAAACTAAAATTGCTTTCCCGACTTCGTTCGACTGCCCGCTCAATGATTTTGATGATAGAAAGGATATCGGATTATGCCATTTCTGCGTTTTAAAGGTTTTGATAAACAATTGGTGCAGAAAATTTCCCCTGCCGTGGTCAAAAACTTTGCCCGGATCGCCGAAATTCCGGAAGAAATCGTTAAAATTGAACTGCTTCAAATTGACTCGATCCAAAACTCCCCGCCTTCGCTGGAAATTATGATGTTTGAAAGGGAAAAGGAAAAGCATGATGCCATCGCCCGCTCTCTCTATCAATGTTTAAGCGAAGCCGGTTATGAAAACACCCATATCTTTTTTATCCTGCTGACCCCTTCCTTATATTACAAAAACGGACAGCCCCTCAAAGAAATCCCGAAAATGAAACAACCCATCCCCCATACTTAAAGCCCGCTCATATGCGAAGCGGGCTTGCTTTTTCGTTCCTTTAGTCATTCAAAATGTTTACTGTGCCATTTCCTTCACTCGGCTTGGCTGCTGTTTCGGTATCGTGGTCATCTTCAGCTGAATGATTTTTCATAAGCAAATGGTTCTCCCTTTTTTTTCGTCTTTTGGCCGCCTTGCCCCCGTTCTGGCGCAATCGCTTGCGCCGGCCGCGTTTCAGCTTGCTCATGTTCTCAACCCCCACTTTCCTGTTCGATTACAATCACATTACTCTCTTTTCAGCAAAAGGCAACGGCATTTGCACTCCATCAAAAATAAAAAAAGGCCAAGTTCCCTGGCCGGTGCGCTAATCCCAATTAAAAAGCCGATAACCAACGATGAGCGGCTTATCGGCTTTCAGCATGCTAACTATTTCGTTTCAAACCATTAACCAAGTAGTTGCCCCATTCTCGCATGGCAATCGTTTCTCCGGCTTCCGCTGCTTTCTTCAGCCATTTTTCCCCTTCTTCCACGTTTTGCTGCAGCTTTTGACCGGTCAGCAATTGCATTCCCATAATCCGCATGGCAATTCGTTCGCCGGCCTGGGCTGCTTTTCTCAGCCACAGCTCTCCTTCTTCCACGTCTTGCGACAGTCCTTCCCCTTCCAGCAAACGATAGCCGAGAACCCGCATGGCAACAGGATCCTGGGTTTCTGCGGCCTTTCTCAACCATTTTTCCCCTTCCACCGGGTCTTTGGGCAACCCCTCTCCCACGATCAAACGGTAGCCCAGCTCGGTCAAGGCCCAGCTGTCTCCAGCTTCCGCCGCTCTTCTCAGCCACTTTTCTCCTTCAGCCAGATCAGCCGGAACTTTCTTGCCCGTCAATAATTGATAGGCCAATTCAGACATGGACCAGATATCCCCGGCCTCGGCAGCCATTTTTAGCCATTTCATGCCCTCTTCAATTTTTTGACGTTCCTTTTCCATGTGAACTTCCTGAAGGTGAACGACTTCTCCTGTTGTCTTCTCTTTCTCTGCATCGCTCATCGAAAATCCCTCCGACAATTCAAACATCATGTACTTCTGAACACTTGCGGCATCTAATAAGAATACTAGTTTTAAAACATTCTATCATTACTCATTTTAATATGATAGTTATTTCTTGTCACAATAATTAATTTTAAATACGAAAACAGCCGCATCTCTCGCCCCCCAACCGGCAAACCTCTTTTCACAGAAAAGAAGCTATCCTCGAAATCCGTTCAAGGATAGCTTCTCCCCATCTCCGCCCGGACATGCAAGTCAATGCAGATAAAAGGCAACTGATTCATAGGGACGCAAAGCAAATGCGTAAACCTCTTGCGGCGGATCAGGATAATTGGCGATTAAAACGGAAGATTGACCGGGCAAGTGAACCCCCTCCGGCAGAGAGAAAGTCGTCTCTTGCGCCGAAAAATTGTTTACGACCAACAGGGCCCGGTCTCCATCCCGACGTACATAAGCAAAAATTTGCGGATGATCCTCAAGCAGCAGGGTAAAATCGCCCGTCACGATCAGATCGACTTCCTTGCGCAGACGAATCAGTTTTTGGTAGTGATAAAACACGGAATCGGGATCCTGAAGGGCCTCTTCCACGTTAATCTGCTCATAATTGGGCGCAACGCCGATCCAAGGAGTCCCCGTGCTGAAACCGGCATGTTTCCCGCTGTTCCACTGCATCGGCGTTCGTGAATTATCCCGCGATTTTTGCTTCAGAACAGCAATCGCCTCTTGATCCGTTTTCCCTTGCGCCCGAAGCGCCCTGTAAGCATTTAATGATTCGACGTCCCGATACTCCTCAATCCGGGAAAAACCGGGATTGGTCATGCCAATCTCTTCACCCTGATAAATATACGGCGTTCCCTGCATCAAATGAATGGCTGTTGCCAGCATTTTGGCGGATTCTTTCCGGTATTTTCCATCATCTCCAAAGCGGGAAACCACCCGGGGCTGATCGTGGTTACACCAAAAAAGCGCATTCCATCCTCCTCCCTTGTGCATTCCGATTTGCCAATCGCGGAAAATCTTTTTCAAACAGAGAAAATCAAACTCCCCCAGAGCCCATTTCTCCCCGCCCGGATAATCTACTTTGAGATGATGAAAGTTAAAAGTCATATTGAGCTCTTTTTCCTGCGGATTGGTATACCGCACGCAATTTTCGATCGTGGTGGAAGACATCTCCCCCACTGTCATCATCTCCGGATTGTCAGCAAACACTTCCCGGTTCATCTCTTTGAGAAATTCATGCACCCGCGGGCCATCCGTATAAAAGCGGCGCCCGTCATCCATGGGTGTCTCCAGGGTGTCATCCCGGAAACTCTGGTCTTTGGATATCAAATTGATCACATCGAGCCGAAACCCGTCAACGCCCTTATTTACCCAAAAGCGCATCATCTCGTAAATCCTTCGGCGCAACTCTTCATTTTCCCAGTTCAAGTCAGCTTGGGTGACATCATACAGATGCAGATAGTACTGTCCCGTCTCTTCGGAGAATTGCCAAGCGCTTCCCCCGAATTTCGATCTCCAGTTGTTCGGCGCGCCGCCGTCTTTTCCATCTTTCCAGATATAAAAATGACGGCAGGCATTATCCTTGGAGCGGACTGCTTCTTTAAACCAGGGATGCTCCGTGGAAGTGTGATTCACAACCATATCCAAAATCACTTTCATCCCTTTTTCATGGGCCAAACGCAACAATCTCTCAAAAGTCTCCATGGTTCCGTACGCAGGGTTGATCTTGAAATAATCGCTGATATCATATCCGTTATCCCGCTGCGGCGATTCATAGATGGGGGTCAGCCAGATGACGTCAACCCCCAGCGTGTGCAAATAATCCAGTTTTTCAATAATTCCCTGCAAATCGCCGATTCCATCCCCGTTTGAATCATAAAAGCTTTTGGGGTAAATCTGGTAAACCACTGCTTGTTTCCACCAAGGTTGTTTCATTGCAGAGTCTCTCCTTCACTATGCTCTTTTCAATTTTCCCCATACTAGAGTGAGCACAAATGGGATGACGAGCGCAACCCCCATTCCGATGAAAAATGCCCCCCAATTCTGCGGAAGGATGGAGAGAAAACCGGGAATGCCCCCGACTCCGATTGAAGACGCTTTCACTTTGTTGATGGTGATAAACACCCCGGCGATTGCCGAACCAATCATCGCTGAAATAAAGGGATAGCGAAAACGGAGATTTACCCCGAACATCGCCGGTTCGGTAATTCCCAGGTAAGCTGAAATCGCCGAAGTAACGGACATCCCTTTGAGTTTTTCATCCTTGGAAACGAGAGTCATCGCCAAGGCGGCCGATCCCTGGGAAATATTGGACAACGCGAGGATCGGCCACAGGAAGGTGGCACCCGTGCTGGCAATCAGCTGCAAGTCGACGGCCAGGAAGGTGTGGTGCATTCCCGTAACCACAAGCAACGCGTACAGCCCGCCGTAAATGAGCCCTCCCAGCGCCGGAAAATGGTCAAAGATCGCCACAAAGGCGGCTGTAATCGCTTTCCCGATTGAAAACGTCAACGGCCCGATGATGACAAAAGACAGGAAACCGGTAACCAAAAGGGTAATGGGTGCAACCAATAAAAGTTTAAAAGCATCGGGAATGCGTTTGCTCAGGAAAATCTCGATTTTGGCCAATACATAGGAAGAAAGCAAAACAGGCAAAACCTGTCCTTGATAACCGATTTTGGCAATATGAAGACCGAACAGATCCCAATACGGAACCGTACCGCTGCTGACCGCCTTACCATAATCCCATGCATTTAACAAAGCTGGATGAATCAACATCAGTCCGAGCACGATCCCCAGCAGCTCGCTGCCGCCAAATCTGCGGACCGCCGACCAGCCGATCAGACCGGGCAGAAAGGTAAAAGCGGTATTGGCAATCAAATTAATCACATCGGCAAAATCTTTCCAATTGGTATAGACATCGACAAACGCGCGGTCGGGAAAGAAAATGCCTTTTCCGGTCAGGACATTGTTGATCCCCATCAATAAACCCGCGGTCACAATCGCCGGCAACAGGGGGATGAAAATATCCGCCAAGGTTTTCACCGCTCGCTGCAACGGGTTCAGTTTCTTTTCCGCCGCATCCTTGATATCCTGCTTGGTAGCACGCTTTATGCCGGTCATTTCCACCAATTGGTCATATACCTTATTAACCAGGCCTGGCCCGATCACTATCTGGAATTGACCGTTCACTGAGAAAAAGCCTTTGACAACATCGATTTTCTCCAGATCTTTTTCGTCCACCTTACTTTCATCTTTCAACGCCAAGCGCAACCGTGTGACGCAATGCGTGGCTGCTGCGATATTTCCTTTTCCGCCGACTGCTTGAATAATTTGCTCGACAGATTGTTTATTCACTGGCAATCTCCCCTCGTAATCGCTTACATTAGAAATATAACTTGTTTATACAAGTTAGTCAACGCTTGTTTATACAAGTTGGGCATGTCAATATTCTTAAAAAGCAGTATTTTACTAGAAAAACCGATATAAAAATTTCAAACAAAAAGTACGATATTGTTTTTATAAAAACGCGAAAAACAAGGGAATCGCGCCCCTGCGCCGCTGCAAATATCGCGCAATCGATTTCCATGCATTTTTCTGCCCTTCGTACCTCTTCCGGAGACGGTTTCCGATCCACTCCTTTTGTGATCACAAAGAAGTTTCTTCTTTCAACCGTCTCCGTCGCATCTCTCATGTGGCAACCAAATGCGCTGCGTGCTTTTTGAAATCACTTTGAATAAAAGAGGAGATATGAAGCGGAATACCGGCGGGGAATAATGACGGTGAAAAAAAGAATCACTCCCGTCAGCGGCGGCGTACAAAGTCGGTAAACACAAACCGGTCCGGCCGATGGCGGGATTCGGTGTATTCAAATTGCGTTCCGTCTTGCAAGTGGACAAAATTTTTTACAACGGCGACAACGGGGTGCGATTTGACATCGAGAAAGTGCCGATCCTTTGCCGTGACAGGTTCTACCTGAATCACCCGCTGCGCAAACCCGATTTTCAATCCCAACTTTTCCTCGATATATTCATAAATCGACCCTTCAGCCTGATTGATGGTTAAACCGGATACAATCTCTGTCAGAAAATAGTTGATGTCCAGGATGACTCGTTCTTGGTCCAGCTTGCGGATCCGATAAATTTTATATGCCTCTTTATCGACGGGGAGTTTGGTTTTTTCATGCAAAGAATCATCAATCCGGATTTTTTCAAACAGAGGAACCAAGGTGGTAAAAAACTGTCCGCTGCTTTCGGCTGCTTCTTTAAAGCTGGCGAGCCCGCCGAATGAAAAGGAAATCAGATGATGGTCCAACACATACATGCCTTTTCCGTGTTGGCGATGAACGAATCCCTCTTCAACCAAAAGATCCAACGCTTTGCGAATCGTACCCCGGCTCGCCCCGTAAATTTTGCAGTATGTATTTTCCGAAGGCAATTTCTCACCCGCACGAATCTTTTGTTCCAAAATCTCCTTTTTAATTTCCTCGTAAATTTCTATATATCTGCTGTTCATCCCGATTCCTCCAACTGATTTGCTCACCTCTTAGTATTCATTTTAAAACAGAATCTTTCAACCCTGGGTTCGTCACATACCGCCTGCGATTAAAACCGCCTGCTGCCGTGAAACCTAAAACGACAACATTTATTAATGATTTTTTAGACAAATCGTGCTATAATATTTGACCTAAAGTATTTCGTATTACGAAATAATAGCTGACTCTGATTATTGGAGGAAATGAACTGTGGGTACGATTGATCTTTTCCTTAAACAACGCGCTGCCGACACTCCTGACCTCGAAGCATTGGTCGGGGGCGGAAGGCGATTTACCTTTCGAGAGTTTAACGAGCGGGTAAACCAATTGGCTCATTACTTGCGGGAAATTGGGTTGCAAAAAGGGGATCGCGTAGCCATCCTCTGCAAAAACAATCATCCCTTTCCCACCATTGCATTGGCCGCCATCAAATCAGGAGGAATCGCGGTTCCTTTAAACTGGCGTTTAACTGCCTATGAAATCGAAGAGATTATTAAAAACTGCAGACCCAAAGCTTTGTTCTATGATGAAGAATTTGCCCCATCTCTCACTCTGGCGAAAGAGGCGGGGATCGTCGGTGAGTTCATCCCGGTCGGGACGGGGATGGAAACAACCCCGTTTTTTGAATCGATTTTTGAAAACCGCCCTGTGGACGAGCCGGTTGTCGAGATCAGCAAAGATGATCCGGCTTACATTTTGTTTACCTCCGGCAGCACCGGCACACCAAAAGGATGTGTGATTTCGCACGGAGGATTTTATGCCTATCTCAAAGCAGATAAAGCACAGAGTGCACCAGGATACCGCTCCCTGGCTGTTCACCCGTTATTTCACATGAGCAGTACTCTTGCCTGCATTCGTTCAATCTATTTTGGCGGGGCAACCGTTTTTCTGTCTGACGATACTCCGGCAAAAATTTGGGAGATGATTGAACAGGAAAAAATCAACTATATGTTTGGCTTCCCTTCCCTTTACACCTACATGCTGGAGGAACTGAAACGGCATCCACGGAAAATCGATTCCCTCAAAGGCGTTTCCGCCGGTGGTGTAAAAGTCCCGGTCAGTCTGATCAAACAATATATGGAGATTGGAATTCCGATGAGTCAAGGCTACGGCAGCACGGAAGCATGGACTGTCAGCCGTTGGTCACCGGAGATGGGGCTCGATAAAGCTGAATCTGTCGGAAAGCTTTATCCCAATGTAGAAGTGAAGATCGTCGATCCGGAAACCGATAACCCCCTCCCCACCGGAGAAGTGGGGGAGATCGTCGTCAAAAGCCCTTATCTGTTCAAGGGATACTGGCAAAATCCACAGGCGACCGATGAAGTATTAAGGGATGGCTGGTTTCACATGGGCGATGCCGGCTATCTCGATGCAGACGGCTTTTTGTATGTGATCGGCCGTTACAAAGATGTCATTGTTTACGGCGGTGACAACATTTATCCTGCGGAAATCGAAAAAGTGCTGCAAGCGGTTGACGGTGTCCTGGAAGCAGCCGTTGTCGGCATTCCCGATCCATTTTGGGGCGAAGTGCCACGTGCCTTTGTAGTCAAAAGCCCGGACAGCCCGCTTACTGAAGAAGCACTTACCCGGGTCTGCAAGGAAAAGCTGGCCGCCTATAAAGTGCCGCAGATCTCGTTTGCCCGTTCACTTCCGAAAAGCGGTACGGGCAAAGTGCTGAAACATGTATTAAAAGAAAAGGCAGCTGCCTTGCAATAGCTGATGAGACAACCCGTCCTGCACAGATACTGGACGGGTTGTTTTATTTTGACTGCTTCTTATGACAAATAGCCCGATCGGGCTATAGGTTCCCCACGTACGATTCGCTATCATAGAAGAGCAGCCAATACACCAAATTCACAGATAACGGATGATAACCATGAAAAGACAACAACAGCACAAGATCACCTTTGGGATTGTGGCAATCTTGCTCTTTGCCCTGTCCCTTCTGCCGGGAAATACGGTTCTGGCACATGCCTCGTTATTAGATTCCAGTCCGGGAGACCACCAGATTCTCTCCCATTCCCCTTCCTTTCTCCGGTTGCACTTCAGTGAACCTTTGCAGGAAGGATTGTATCAAGTCCGCCTCTTAGATGCCCAGGGAAAACAAATCCCTTTATCACCGCGGACGGATCGGCGCGATGCCTCCCGGATCATCACACCGCTCCCTTCCTTGCCGAAAGGAACCTACACTGTCAGTTGGAACGTAGTTTCCGGAGACGGCCATTCTGTGGCGGGTGCCCTTACTTTTTCGGTTGGACATCCTTCCCCGGACCAAAGTGCCCCCTTGCCCACACAGAAATCTGCTTCAGTAAACTGGTTATCCACCGGTTGGCATTTTATTTCTGAAACCGCCGTGCTTCTGTTGGGCGGGCTCAATTGGGCCGTCTTCCTGTTTTCTCTGCATACTCCCTCCGTAAAAAATCGACTTGGCAAAAAGAAGAGCTGGCTCTGGCTCTTGTTCCTGGTCATCCTGGCGGACGGGATTCTTTACATGCAAACGTTGGCTGCCGGAGTCGGAACCGAAGTCGCCTGGCTCACGCTTCTCAAATCCCACTACATACAGATGATCGCAGGCCAGCTCTTGCTCCTTCTGCTGCTTGCTCTGCCAAACATGGTGGAAGGATGGTATCTGGCAGTTTGGCTGCTCCTCATTTGTTCCTTCGCCTTTGGCGGTCATGTCTGGAGCGTTCCCGATTTTTGGCCGGCTTTATTCCTGCGCATCATTCATACGGGTGCCATCGCTCTCTGGTTGGGGATTCTTGCCTATCTGATTCTTTTGTACCGCCTGAAGCGAACCGAAAACATCACTTTGAATGAAAGAGTGCTCCATTCCGAGGTTTTTCACTTGGCATCCACTTCCGCACTGTCCATTTTGATCACTGGTGTGTGGATGGTAACCGTACAAAGCGATTGGCGGCTGGTTCCTCACGGTGGATTGTGGAGTGCTCTGCTCTGGAGCAAGCTGACACTGTTCGGCCTGATGTTGCTGATCGGCCTCGTTCAAACCATCAACGGCCGCAAAAAAGGAACTTATCGGCGCTCACTGCTTTGGCTGGAGTGGCTGGCCGGTGTCACCGTCCTCTTTCTCGGAGTCTGGTTGAGCCATTCTGCTTATCCCGCTCCGATCCAGCGGTATGACAAAATTTTGCTCAGCCAGGAGCAAAAAGCACAGGTGACCATTGCCCGGCTGCAAACCGGGCGGCAGCCGATTGCGGTCAAGCTGCCCCCGAACAGTCCTGAACCCGAACGCGTAACCGTCCAGGTTTCCGTCACGGACAGGCAAGTGAAATTCGCTCCGGTCCTTTTGCAGAAAAAAGGTTCAAATGAATATTCGGGTACTGTCTCTTTTACCTTTAACGGCAAATGGAGAATTTATATTGAAGCAGAATATCCGGATGGAACTTACGGAGAATGGAAAGATGAAGTGGAAGTTCAAGGAGGAGAAAGATCATGAGAAAATATGCCAAATGGATCGCAGCCCTTCTATTTGCATTCTCGGTTCTCACGAATGTGGTTGTGGCTGAGGCGCATGTTACGGTCTGGCCCAAGCAATCGACCGCCGGCACTTGGGAAAAATACACGGTTCGCGTACCCGTTGAAAAAAATGTAAATACCACCAAAGTGCGGGTGGAGTTTCCAAAAGGAGTGGAAGTTCATTCAGTGATGCCGGTTCCGGGTTGGGAATATGAATTCGAAAAAGGAAAAGACGGCAAAACCACCGCCTTGTCTTGGAAAGCAACCAACGGTGGAATAAAGCCAAATGAATTCGCCGAGTTCTCCTTTGTCGCAGAAAATCCCAAACAAGCCGGGGCCATTGCCTGGAGAGCAGAACAGAGCTACGCCGATGGTTCCGTTGTTTACTGGACAGGTGCTCCTGACTCGGATACTCCTGCATCAGTGACAAGCATCACTGCATCGGCCCGGCCAACCAATGAAAGTGCGCAACATCCCGCTTCAACTGTAACGCCGAAAACAAACGCCGCTTCTGCCAGTGTTTCCAAACTCAACTTCCTTTCACTCGGGTTGGCGGGACTGGCTTTGCTTCTTTCACTCATTTCACTGTTTCGGAAACAACAGAATACGAACGAATAGGGGCATACGTTTCTGTATGTCCCTGAAGTTTGTTAACAAAGCCCGAAACAGGAATCCGTCATGTCTTGATGCGCCTCTTTTGCTTCCAGCTCCTTCGCCTGCAAAAAAGAGAATCAATCCCTTCCTGCATCCCAAACCGCTTACTTCCGTGATGTGTTTCAGCGTAAATTTTAAAGAAAAAAGGCCCCGAGATCGAGGCCCCTAGGTTGACTGGGAATTTGACCAAGAAAAAGGATTAACATTGCGGCGGCTCGCCACCGATCATCCCGGCAGGCGGTTCTCCGATGAAAAAGCGTCTCATCATTTTCACCTCCTATCTTGACATCTTTTTTAGACACATTTTTTAAAATTCCTGCTCTATTCAGAATTTTATTTGCGTTCCTTTTTTGATTCTGATCTTTGCTTCTGTCATGGCTTCATATTCAATGGCTTTTTGATTACTCAGCACCTTAAGATCATACTTTTCAATGCAATCTAAACATGCTCTGATCCCGTTGTCATCCATGTCTTTGAAGTCGTCAACAATCCGGATATATATTCGGTTCATACGCAGGCAACAGACATCACAAAAATCATCCATATCCGTGTAGACCGGATGCGGGTCTGTTGCTATCACCTTTCTCAATTTATATTCCTCGATATCAGCCTGCCTTCTGATCTTCTCTGCTCTTTCCTCCATTAATATCCCCCCCTTCAAAGATATCATATAAAGCGATTTCAATTTAGGCAATAGATCAGGGGCCGGATTTGGCCCCTTTTTTTCTCTCAACCAAGAAATGTTAATGAATATCCCGCTTTTTAAACCGTCCCCCACTTACTTCATGAATGTTCCCGATAGCCAAAAATGCCTCAGGGTCGATGTCGTCAACAATCGCTTTCAATTTAGCTTCCTCCAAGCGTGTAACCACACAAAAGATTACTTTTTTATCGTCCCCTGTATATGCCCCTTCCCCACTCATATAAGTGACTCCGCGGCCCAAACGGTTTAAGATACATTGCCCCAATTTTTCCCATTTTTCACTGATGATCCAAACCGATTTTGTTTCGTCAAATCCTTCGATCGTCGTATCAATCATTTTGAAAGCGATGAAGTATGCAATCAACGAGTACATTGCACGGTCCCAGCCAAACACAAATCCTGCGCTTCCGAGAATGAAAATATTAAAGAACATCACCGTTTGTCCCACAGAGAACGGGAGTTTTTTGTTAAACATGACGGCCAATATTTCGGTTCCATCCAATGATCCGCCATATCTGATCACCAAGCCGATCCCAATTCCAATAATAATTCCGCCAAATACGGCAGCCAATAAAGGATCATCGGTCAAAGGTTTAACCGAATGCAACAAAGCTGTTCCAATTGACATCACAACGACACCGAACAAAGTAGAGATCGCAAAAGTCTTCCCGATCTGTTTATAACCGAGAAAGAAAAAAGGCATGTTTAAAACGAATAAAAAAACCCCCAAACTCAGTCCGGTAAAGTGGGATAATATAATTGAAATCCCAGTGATTCCTCCGTCAATAACCTGATTGGGAACCAAAAAAATTTCCAAACCAACCGCTACAAGCACTGCGCCAAGTAATATTAGAATTCCGCGCTTCAGTAATTTGGTTGTTGTCAGTTTCTGATGATCCATTTTTTCGATTTCAGGTGCATCTGTTCTCAAATCCATACCTCCATTTTAAGCTTCAAAGTGTGTAAATGGCTATCAAATAATGGATGGTCATATATTATTTCACAAATTCACGTAACAAACAGTCTGATCATAAAAGATCCGTCTACATGAAAGCCTCCAACCGGCATTCCTAAAATGATCATCCGTTAGAAAAAGATCAAGAAAATGAAAACCGGAAAGAATCTTCCCACCGTTAAAAAAGGCGATTGTCAGCTATATTAAAAGCCAAAGTCGCCATTAAGTCAAATCTTTAACAACTCGCACTGCCACTTCCCGACAACCGGATCCCATAATCGTCAATTCAGAAATTATTTCTTTAAATATGTTCTGTTAAAAATTAAATAATTATAAGATATTGTTCACTATTCATAGATAACTTGATTTTACCTCGCTCAAATTTGTTAAACGAATAAATAATTGTTGCTCAACTTCCAGATCCCTAACCAAGGGAAAAAACATTTCTCTAGACCCACTCGTCTTATCATTGTTATTTTAAAAACATCATCGAAATTGACATGGAACTGCTGAAGAAAGGATGGAAAATGAAATCTGGAATTTTTGCACTATGGGTTAGCTTTATCAGTAATTTAATCCTTACTCTTTTAAAATTAATCATCGGTCTGCTCTTTCAAAGCCAAGTATTAATCGCCGATGGTTTCCACAATGCAGGGGATGTCATTGCCACATTGGCTGCCCTGATTTCATCCAAAGTTGCCAAAAAACCGGCGGATGACGAACATCCTTACGGACACGGCAAAGCGGAAGTGATCGCCTCCGGAATCGTCGCGATTATCCTTGCATTCGCAGCTGTATTCATGGCTTATCAATCAATTGCAGCGTTTTTTTTGCCTCCTGTGGAAGCCAGTCTGATCGCTCTCATCACTGCTCTTATCTCCCTTGTTTGGAAACAGGCTCTCTATTTTTACTGCATTCGCCTGGGAAAAGCACAGCACAGTAAAAGCCTGATTTCCACAGCGATCGATCATCTGGCAGATGTGTATGCCACAATCGCCGCAATCATCGGCATTAGTATCGCACTGCTCGGGGATGAATACAATCTTGCCTTTGCAAAATATGGAGATCCGATTGCCGGCATCATTGTTTCTTTATTTGTGATGAAACTGGCCTATGAAATGGGCAAAGAGTCCGTTGATATTCTGATGGAAAGAAACATTTCTTTTAATGATTTAAACGAGCTGCGGAAAATTGTGAACGAATTTCCGGAAGTGAAGCGAATCGACAAAATCAGGGGAAGAGAACACGGTCACTATATCATAGTAGACATTCGGATCAGCATTCCCAACGAACTGTCCATCCAGGAGGGACATGATCTGGGCAGAAAAATTAAAACAAGAATCATGTCAAAGAATCCACGTGTTGAAGAAGTCTTAATCCATTTAAACCCCTGGCACAATGAATAACAGACGGATTTCCCCGATTGTAGTTCACACGGACTCATCAAAGCGGCCGTCATAAACTCCGCTGGAAATGCATCCTCCAGCGGCAGACTTCAAAAAACTCGGGCCGCTTGTCCAGAAACAGCACACCGCGATGGGCAAGACTGACTTCACCCGGTATTATGACACTGCACCAGCTTGCCGGAACAAGCCTTTTTTAATGCCGGACACCCATTTTCCTGATAAACCTTTCAAAATGACCCCAAAAGCAAAGACAGGTTCTGTCCCGATGCTTTTGGGGTCATGACCGAAATTAAATCTGACTCAAAATCTCCGACCGGTTGATATTTTTGTCACTGCTTGCCGGCGAATAGCGGGTCAGTAAATACTCCCTTAACGCCCTCGCCCAGTTTTCATCATAACCGTGGATTTCTCCCTTTTTTCTTACGATTTCATCAATCGTACTATCATCTATCATCTCAATGGGCTGTGGGACACATTCTTCTTTTTCATATTGATAGGCCTGTATAGGCAATGGCATAGACGACACAAAGCCATATTGTCTCCTGCTGTGGATCATCCGTAAACTGAATATAAATTCCCACTTCTGAATCGTCTTCATTCACTAACTTATCATAAAGCGCATCTCCACCTTGTTTCTTCTCTTCTACCCAATCCCAGCACATGTCCATTGTTTTCCTCGTTTGTCTATCCCCTTCTTCATTCTCGATTTGATCAATTTTTTTCGGTCAATGCCAATAAATAAGCGACCCGGGCATCGGCATTCACATTCTCGTACCACTTCATGGTGTTATCCTCATTTTCGTCAGATAAAAGTTGGCAATTCGTATCCCACCAGGAAAATTGTTAAAACAAATGGCCTTCATCCAAGGATTTAACCGCCTATTGGACTCCTTCCCATGTGGGGTGATCAATTGCTCCGGTCTTGGCTTTATATATTTTTTCAACTGGATTACAATACTTTAAGTTCATCGTTTGGATCATTATACATTTACTTATATTGTAACGTTCCTAAAAATCGAAACTGCTTTGTTTCTTTTACGTTTCCATCATAGTCAAAGTTATAAAGTAAAATAACTGAATTCGCTTCCTGGTCCAGATGCTCACCGCAAATCCCGATAAATTCAGGAATTATTTTTTCATCATATGAAAAACTCTTAAGAATAACTCGCAAATCCCTCGATGGTTCATTGTGAAACTCTACTTCTCTAAAATCGTCATCGTAATATTCAATGTTAAAATCCTTCCCGAATTCCGAATTGACCAAATTCCCGTCTTCCGTATAACTTTGCATCACATAGTTTTCGAGTTCTTCAAACGAACTTAAGTTACCAATAAACAATGATACATATCCTTCCTTCTCCAAAGAATGTTCCTCCTTGGCTTTCCTGCTATTTGAAATAAATGCCAAAACAAAAAAAGGGCGATATGGGTCGCCCGGGGAATATAATTATTCAGAATCAGTGGTTTCCAGCAACACCCGTTTGAAATCCTCATACATATCAAACGCTTCTTTCAATACTTCCCTTAAATCATCGTAATTGCGGAATCCGGCTGCTCTGAAACGTTCGTCTGTACCATCCAATAACTGCTTTAACCAGTTCCATGGATCACCAATCAGTAACTCTCCATTCTTCCAAACTGCCCAGATAAACTCCAAAAGTGCATATCTGAGAGAAATATTGAATTTAAATTGAAAAGGAGGGTATTCCTCTACAATTTGAAAGAAATTTTCCCTTTTGTCATATCGGGCCGGATAACCTAATTCAGTAAATATCCTCAAAGCTTTATCATTATCATAATCAAATTCTTCGTCAAAGTCATATTTCGCAGAAATGTTTTTGTACCTGTTAATAAAATCAATCTTCTCCAATGCTACTCTGATCTCCGGTGGTAATTGCATTTCTGGTGAGACCTGCACGACTTATTCCTCCCTGAACCTTATTTCAATGCCATATTTACTTTTGGCCAAATCACAAGCAGTCTCTTGGCGGCTTTCCTTCTTTTGATTTACGCGCGAGATTTTTTTCATATGCCGACTAAGGAGTTTTATAACCAGCATCATCAGCAACAGCTGTTCGCTGAGTAACAGTTGTTTTGATCCGTTCATAAAGAGATGGAAAACCCCGGATATCATGGACATTACCTGCTCTACAATGGCTCCCGAGACAAAGCAATTCCGATCAAAGCCAGTATGAAAGGAATAAGTAAAAATTCGCTGTCGTTCATTTTTGACAAAATACCCGCTTTCCGGATCAGTTGTGCTTTCCTTAACCTCTTTAATTTCAATGTCCGTTTTGGGAGTCAATATCTTTTTTCCATAAACCAATCAATTCTGGATGATTTCATCCTCAAGTTGCTCTTGGTAGGTTCGGGCCTGCGCTCGAACCAGCTTCTTAACATATTTCTTTTTATTTGCATTGGCTTTCACATGTATTGAATCAATAAAGATGACTTCTGGATTGACAAAACCATGATTCATAGCTTCTTGTAAAATGTGATTAAAAATCATTTCAAATAGATCCGTGTCTTGAAAGCGAACGGACTTAATTCTTTCCGAACTGAAAAATGGGGGATTTTTTCTGTGAGTCCATAACCAAGAAACCAACGATAAGCCACATTGGTTTCAATCTCCTTAATGGTTTGGCTCATGGATCGAATGCCAAATAAATATTGGATCAATGCCATTTTAATTAAGAAGACTGATCAACACTGGGTCTCCCATTGTCAAGGCAATAATAGTCTTCAACAAGGTCATAGATAAAGTCAAAATCAAGCTGTCTTCAATCTTTCGAACCTAATGGTCCGCAGGTACTAAAAATCATCTAATGTGATGATCTCAAGTTGGTTTCGACTGCCTTTTCCATGTTTAGATAACAAAAGGAATCCCCCATTTTATAATTTTCTACTAATATGATTCGAAAAAAAGCTTGTCGACCTGTCTGCGGTAACAGACTTCGCCGACAAACTTCTGTATTTTAATCTACCAAGAAGTCATTACTCATAACGACTTCCTGCAAATAAAATTGTAGCAACAAAATTCCAATCAATACCCTCTGTGAAATCTTCGCTTGGGTCAGTAATTAGTCCATCCACATCTTCAACCCATGATGCGATCCCATTTAAATAATCTTCAAGGCTTGTATTTACCCAATCATTTGAGTTTTGTTTTAAATCTTTTACCAAAAGAGAAATAAACTTTATAAAATCATCCTTATTCTCAACCTTCTCTAACATATCCTGAATCCCCAATGTTAACTCCTCCTATTTAATAACTTGCGTCGAGCCATCTCCAATTTTTAGTACAACAGATTTACCGTCCACTTTTGTAGTGAATTTCCATGCATCTTTGTAAACCTCGTCTTTTGAAACCCATTGAACTGGAATCTCTTTAATACCTGCAAGTCTTGCTGCCGCTAGCCTTCTATGGTCTAGTGTCCATATGTTACCTTTTCCATCTTGCCAAACCCTTATAGGTGGAAGTTCAAATATCTTAGAAGGGTCTTGAGAGAATGTCTTGGCGTTATTCAGTACTGTATAATCACCGGTTTTATTACTACAGTACTCTGCATAAATCTGATATCTCTTGGGTTAAGTATTGCTTTACTGTTTGCAACGTTCTCATTTACCCCACCAAACTCATCTTCAATTCTCTTAATTCCTTCTTTACGCGCTTTAGCAAAATCAAATTTAAATTTCGTAGGTTTACCCGTCCCCTTACCCTCTCCTTTAGAAGGAAACTTCTGCAACCACGCACCGAATTCAGTATCTCCAACGGTTATTTTACCAAAACCAATGGTCGGGATTTTCATTCCCGATGCGTCTATACGCCTACCTCAAGTTTCGGGATCGGAATTTCATTGATTTTGGAAAGGATCGGGCCTGTATGGTTAGAAATGGACCAGCCCGTAAGTGCAAAGAATCCACCAAAGACGGTCGCAACAAACGTATTTCGGAGATTCACCTTCCCGGTCTTAAACCAATCAAAAAGAGATTGACCTGCCCCGCCGCCTGCTGCTCCACCCAGAATTTTGGGAAAGGCTTCTCTTAACAAGGAAATCCTTGAACCAAGCCAGGAAACAAAGCCCGATCCGGCAACACTTGAGGATACCCAGGAGCCGATAGCTCCCCCAATGCCTCCGGACAAACCTCCAAAAAACATATCTGAGAGCATTTCTGTTCCAAAAAAATCATTTCCTGAAAGCCAGGAAAAAAGACCACTGATGACAATACCGGCCAGAATCCCTTCTCCCAGCGTTTCTCCTGAGATTACGAGCGCACCAAGCACGAATTCGCTACCAAAAACAATCAAGAGCACAGCCGCAATGGCCAACACGATGATCCCGACCGTTAATCCAATGGTGACGATATTATCCTTAATCCAATTCCATGCAGAAGACAACCCATCTACAACGACTTTTGTGATCTGGCCACAGACCTTACATATCCAGTCCCATGATTCGGAACAGAATTCTTTTGTTTTATTCCAGGCAATGGAGACGGTTTCCTTCGTCCAATTCCATGCTTTTGTAAACCAATTCCCGGATCCGTGCTCTTTTTCCTCTTGGGAAGTTGAAGTGTCGGGAGTCTCTTTCGTTGGTGGCGGCCCTTGCTTGACCTTGTCAAAATGATCATTTACGTGAGGAATGTTAAAACTGTTCCCATCGGCTAAAGCTGAGCCGCCCCCCAAAATACCCACACAAACAAATGCTAATAGAAAAATACTAAATAATATTTTTTAATTAAATAATTTTCTCAAGTCTATCCCTCCATTCGTTTTGTATTTTTGTATGGTAATTTTTTATGTCAATAGTTAAATAGTAGAAAGTAGTTGTTCCTGCAGCACCATAATCATTGACAGTCGTCCAAAACGTAACCAACGATTGATTAGCCAGCATCAACATGGTTGTGCTTATCCATATTCATTGAAGCTTCAAGTTAATCGCAAACACTTTTGTGTTCCTGGCTTGCATAGCTGAATCTCCATGATAATGAGGTGGCATCTGATCCGGCTTGAATTGCTTGAAAACTTGCTTTTTTATGGAGACGCTCTGATTAAAAAGCGGAAAGTGTGTTAAGATAGACTCACAACTCCGTTCTCCATCCCCCGCTCATCGAACTGAGGCTTGAGAAACTGTCATCATTCGTTGTTCATTTATAATACCAGGAAACAAGCTAAACCTCTTTTAGCCAATCTCTTTGTCTGAGACAAATCATTCCCAAAACTTCCGGTCCAGTGTCCGGTACTGAATCGCCTCGGCGATATGTTCCATTTGAATCATTTCGTTACCGGCCAAGTCAGCAATGGTACGGGCCACCTTGAGGATGCGGTCATGAGCCCGGGCGCTTAAGCCAAGGGTGTCGAATGCTTGCTTCAGGATCTGACGGGAGGGAGCATCCAGCCGGCAATAGCGGCTTATATCGTCCGGGCTCATGCTGCTGTTGGAGATCCCTCCCCTCCCTTTGTACCGTTCCCGTTGAATCTCGCGCGCCTGGTTTACACGTTTGCGTATTTCTGCCGAGGATTCTCCTCTGACCGGGGATGACAACGTCTTATAATCCACTTTGGGCACTTCGATGTGAATGTCGATGCGGTCAAGCAGCGGACCGGAAATTTTGGAGCGGTACCGGCCCACCTGATGCGGTGTACAGGTGCAGGAGCGGTCTTCTTCATAACCAAAGTAACCGCAAGGACACGGATTCATCGAAGCCACCAGCATGAACTCCGCAGGAAATGTAAAGACAGCACGGGCCCGCCCAACGGTTACTTCGTGATCCTCCAGCGGTTGGCGCAGCACCTCCAGCGCAGACTTCGAAAACTCGGGCAACTCGTCCAGAAACAGCACACCGCGATGGGCAAGGCTGACTTCACCCGGTTTCGGAATTGCCCCACCCCCGACCAGCCCTGCCTGGGATATGGTATGGTGAGGAGAGCGAAAAGGGCGTTCCCGGATCAATCGGCCCCGGTCAGCCGTAAGTCCGGCAATACTGCAAATTTTGGTGACTTCCAATGCCTCCTGCAAGCTCATATTGGGTAAAATGGAGGGAATTCTGCGTGCCAGCATCGTTTTTCCCGATCCCGGCGGTCCGATGAGTAACAGATTATGACCTCCGGCCGCCGCCACTTCCATCGCCCGTTTCACATGGGCTTGTCCCTGCACATCGGCAAAATCATGCGGAAACGAACTTTCTTCCTGCTCCTTGGTTTGCGGTTGCCAATCCGGCTGCCACTCCCCGCGGAAAAATCGGATCGCCTGCTGCAACGATTCAACCGGCAGTACCCTCATGCCGTCGACCAAAGCCCCTTCCTCGCTGTTGTCCAGCGGCAACATCACTTGTTCGATTCCCGCTTCCTTCGCCGCCATCACCATCGGCAAAATGCCGTTGAGCGGCCTCAATGAACCGTCCAAGGCCAATTCACCGACGAGCAACATGCGATCCATGGAAACTTCCGGTTTTAACTGTTCACTGGCGATCAGCACACCAATGGCAATCGCC
Organism: Thermoactinomyces sp. CICC 10523; assembly: GCF_016055105.1. NCBI lineage: Bacteria > Bacillati > Bacillota > Bacilli > Caryophanales > Thermoactinomycetaceae > Thermoactinomyces > Thermoactinomyces sp. CICC 10523. The sequence goes on along the minus strand of NZ_JAECVX010000005.1, from coordinate 172,870 downwards.
AGATCAAAACCTGAACCTTCTTTCTTTATATCTGCAGGAGCCAAATTCGTAGTAATCCGTTGCAACGGGAAGCTGACACCGCTGTTTTTTACGGCTGCCCGAACGCGGTCCCTCGCTTCCCTGACTGCCGAATCCGGCAATCCGACAATTTCAAAAGCCGGCAGACCGTTGCTTATGTCGACTTCCACTTCCACGATCAGTCCGTCAATGCCAAATACACTGGCACTTACCATTTTTGCGTACATCTTTATTCCCCCGGAAATATTTGGATACTTCCTTTTTTCGTGCTCTCTCGACAATCTCCTTCTGCTTTTCCGGGATTGTTCAGCACCATCTCCAAAGAAACCCTTGCAATCAGAATTTCCTGTGCTAAAATTATCTATCAATTAGAAAAATAGCAAAGGATGTAGTCATATGGGAAAAGTAAAAATTGAGGATATTATTATTGCCCATCAAACATTGAAAGAAGTGTTAAATAAAACACCTCTGGAGAAAAACACGTTACTCTCGGAGCAATATGGCTGCAATCTTTACCTGAAACGGGAAGATCAGCAAGTGATTCGCTCCTTTAAAATCCGCGGCGCTTATCATACGATTTGCCGCTTGTCCAGCGAGGAGCTGGGACGGGGCGTTGTCTGTGCCAGTGCAGGCAATCATGCACAAGGGGTGGCCTATTCCTGCCACATGCTGAAAATCAGGGGCAAAATATTTATGCCGACGACGACACCCAGACAGAAGATTTCCCAGGTTAAACATTACGGAGGTGAATATGTCGAGATCATTTTGACGGGAGACACCTTTGATGACTCTTTTAACCAGGCGGTCGCGTTCGCCACAGAGGAAAATATGGCCTTTATTCACCCGTTTGACGATTACCGGACGATTGTGGGGCAGGGCACGATCGGGATTGAAATTTTGAACGACATGAATCAGCCTCCCGATTATGTGTTTGTGGCGATAGGCGGTGGCGGACTTGCGGCGGGGGTCAGTTCCTACATAAAAAGCGTAAATCCGGATACAAAAGTGATCGGGGTCGAACCGGAAGGGGCCGCCGGAATGAAGCAATCCTTTGCAGCGGGCGAAGTGGTTCCGCTGGCACAGATCAACCCGTTCGTCGATGGGGCAGCCGTGCAAAAGGTCGGCAATTTAACTTTTAAAATTTGCCAGGAACATGTGGATGACATTGTCGCGGTCCCTGAAGGAAAGGTATGTAGCACCATCCTTCATCTTTACAACCGCCATGCGATTGTGGCAGAACCTGCGGGTGCATTATCCATTGCCGCACTCGATTTTTATAAAGATAAAATCCGGGGAAAAAACGTGGTCTGCATTGTCAGCGGTGGCAATAATGATATCGAACGCATGCAGGAGATCAAAGAACGCTCCTTGATCTATGAAGGGCTCAAGCATTATTTCATCATCAATTTTCCGCAGCGCGCCGGTGCATTACGCGAATTTTTAGATGATGTGCTGGGGGAGAACGATGATATTACCCGCTTTGAGTACACGAAGAAAAATAACAAAGATAACGGCCCGGCCCTGGTGGGAATCGAATTGAAACATCGGGAAGATTATGCCCCTTTGATTGAACGGATGAATAACAAGGGAATCTCCTATCTGGAGATCAATAAAGACGAACAATTGTTCCACCTGTTGATCTGAAAAAGAGCACCTCAAACGCAGAGGTGCTTCAGCTTGTTTCCTTCTTGCCGCTTGTTCCCGGCTCCTTCGTCGCAAAAATTCCGGCAGAAAAACACCCATCCTCTTCACCAGAGTACGGCGTTTCCGATTTCCGCCCGCTTTCCGAATTGGAAGTGATTCTGTCATGAGCGCCGGTTGCGGTTGATTCTGATCTTCCTCGGCTCTTTTCCCGGAACTTTTGGAACCGTGATCATCAAGACGCCGTTTTCATAATCGGCCGTGATGTGATCGAGATTGGCATCTTCCGGAAGTGTCACCGTCCGGTGGAAAGAACCGTATCTTCGTTCGGAGATGTACATTCGTTCGCCTTGTTTTCTCTCTTCCTGTGTACGTTCCCCTTTAATCGTCAGTTGACGTCCATGTACTTCAATCTCAACGTCCTTTTCCTCAATTCCGGGCATTTCCGCCTCAATTTGATATTGGTTCCCGTCATCTTTCATATTGATCGCCGGCATCATCGCCATGGGATGCGTCCAGGCAGGGTTCTCAAAAAAGCGTTCAAACGCCCGGTTTATTTCGGAATGGATCTGTGCCAACGGATAAGCGAACGGATCGGGGAAACCTCCACGGTCTCCGTAGCGCTCAAGTTTTCCCATCCTTTTTCCCTCCTTACATCCTTGATCTTCTCTATATTCATAGTGTGCAATTTCTGTAAAAAAGTTATTCCCAAAAAAGGGATTAAACAAAAACAAACATCACCTTTCGGGGCGAGGGAAGAAAAACCAAATCAATTCAGGAGCGGAGACCAGCAGGAACCCGGGAGAGTCAGGTGAGCGCCGTCATGCTGCGGCAAAACACTTTCACAAAAAAAGACAACCTCTCCTGCCGGAAAAGAGGTTGTCTTCCTTCAAAAAGCTCCTTCAATATGATCGATTTGCAGCGGCAACAACTCCCGGTTCAACAGGACGGAGACGACGTCAAAACGCACCGGCATGTGCCCCAGCTGCTTCCGTTGAATGTACTGAATGGCCAAACGCCGCACTTTCTGTTGCTTGCGCACATCTACCGACTGAAAACCGTAACCGTATTTTCCGCCACAAGTCGTGCGAACTTCCACGATCACCAATTGTCCGTCCTTTTGCGTGATCAAATCCAATTCCCCAAGGCGGCTGGCCCAATTGCGCTCCACAATCTCATATCCTTTATCCCGCAACATGTCCGCAGCCAGCTTTTCCCCCATCCGCCCTACTTCCTTGCGCCGGTCTTTCATCTTTCCTCCCCGGCCATGGCCAGCGTCATCTCATTTTCCGTAAACCATTCACGAACCGGGGCAAAACTGCGGCGATGTAACGGAGTCGGTCCCCATTTCCTGAGTGCCTCCAGATGCTCCGGGGTTCCATACCCCATGTTTTGGTCAAAACCGTATTCCGGATATTTTCGGGCCGCTTCAATCATCCATTCATCCCTGGTCGTTTTGGCAATGACGGAGGCGGCGGCAATCGAATGGCTGAGAGCGTCTCCCTTGACAATTCTCTGCTGATTGATGGAAATGCTGGGAATGGTCACGGCATCGGCCAAAATTATTTCCGGCACCGGTTCCAATTGCCGAATCGCCGTCCGCATCGCTTCATATGTCGCCTGCAAAATATTATGCCGGTCTATGTACGCGACATCGACCAACCCGATGCCGATTGCAATCGCTTTCTGCTCGATCCGTTGTTTTAACACATTTCGTTCTTTTGCCGTCAGCTGTTTTGAATCATTTAAACCTTCCACGGGAAAATCGGCCGGCAAAATCACGGCAGCGGCAACAACCGGACCAGCCAACGGTCCCCTGCCCGCTTCATCCACCCCGGCAATCCATTTTATCCCCCGGGCGCGGCATTCGCGCTCATATTTCCACATCGCATCCAACCGTGCGCGTTCTTTTTCTCTTCGTTCTTGTTCTTTTATGTAGGAACGAGCGAGTTGACGCACACCCGCCCGTGAATCTTGCAACAGGGCTTCAAGCTCCGCTCCGGAAATCGTCTCTTGGGATTTCAGCCAAGCCTTAATCTCCGCTATCGTTCCCTTCATCCGTTTCCTCCTTTTTCTGCAGGTCTTCCGGCAACTCCAACGTAATCTGCCCAAGCCGTCCCGAACGCAGGTCATTCAGGAGAATCTCCGCTACTTTTTCATAGTCGATCTCTCCTCCGCGAATCAGACAACCCCGTTTCCTTCCGATCATCTCCATCAGTTGGACGCCATCCGCAGCGGAAACTTCGTTCAGGTTATAACGTTTGCGCAGTGCTTCCGGATAACGCTCTTTTAAAAAGCGGATGGTATAAAGTGCGACATCTTCCAGAGGCAAGATCTCCTCTTTGATCGCACCGCTGGCGGCCAGGCGGTAACCCACTTCGGGATCATCGAACTTGGGCCACAAAATCCCCGGGGTATCGAGTAATTCCAAGGTTTTTCCCACCCGAATCCATTGTTGCGCCTTGGTTACTCCGGGGCGGTCGCCCGTCACCGTCGCAGTTCGCCTGGCCAGACGATTAATCAGCGAAGATTTGCCGACATTGGGAATCCCCACCACCATCGCACGAAATTTTCGCGACTGAATTCCTTTTTTCTCCCTCTGCGCAAACAGGGGCGCCAGCAGACGCTCACTGGCGGGAATGATTTGCTTCACCCCTTTTCCCGTCTGTGCGTCAATCGGCAAAACAGTCAAACCCCGCTCCCGAAAATAATCGATCCAGCGCCCGGTCGCCTTCTCATCCGCCAAATCGCTTTTTGTGAACAGAATTAGCCGCGGTTTTTGTTTGAGAATCTCATCCATCATCGGGTTTCGGCTCGAGAGAGGCAAGCGGCCGTCCAATAATTCGAAGACGATATCCACCAGCTTCAATTTTTCTTCCACTTGCCTGCGCGCTTTCGCCATATGCCCCGGAAACCATTGAATCGTCAACTGTCAGTCACCTTCTTCATTCTACAGACCCGATATTCCCGCTGCATGAACCAGGTTTTCGTAAAGGAGAAAAGAGCTTGATATCACAATCCGGAGCGGATGGTTTCAAGCTCTTTCTGCAGCAGTCTGTTATTTGATTTTTACCATAAAAACTGGATGTGATCAAATGGATAGTAAACAAACTCCGCCCGACCGACGATCTTCGAGATCGGAACAGGGCCGATATCCCTGCTGTCCTTGCTGTTGATGCGATTGTCTCCCATCACAAACACATCGCCGGGAGGCACTTTTACCTGATCAAAATCAAGTGTCCGGTTATCTTCGGATATGTAGGGTTCATTGATCATTTTGCCGTTAATGAAAATTTTATTGTTCTTTGCCTCGATTGTCTCTCCTGGCAGGGCGATCACGCGTTTGATAAAATCCTGCTGTTCCGGGGCGTGAAACACAACCACCTCACCCCGGTGCGGTTCACGAAAGTCGTAGATCAATTTATCCACCATCACCAAATCGCCCGTAAACAAGGTATCCTGCATGGAAGGGCCGGAAACATTAAACGGTTCAAACACAAACATGCGAATGAGAACGGCTAAAATCAGCGCCAGCAAAATTGCTTTTGCCCAATCCAATATTTTCTTTTTGCCGTTTTTCTGATCCGGTTGCAGGGACTGTTCTGAACGAGGGACAAATTCATCCATTTGCTTCCCTCCACTTGGCAGAAACATAGATAGATGCGAAGAAAGGGCTTGAACCCGTCCAAGCCCTTCAAACCCAATGGTATATTAGTGAATTTCCTTAATGCGCGCTGCTTTACCGCGAAGTTTACGCAGATAGTACAGTTTCGCACGGCGAACTTTACCGCGGCGGATCACTTCGATTTTTTCAATGCGCGGCGAATGCAACGGGAATGTACGTTCAACCCCTACACCATAGGAAATCTTGCGCACGGTAAACGTCTCGGAAATGCCCCCGCCACGACGTTGGATCACAACGCCTTCAAATACCTGAATACGTTCGCGTTGTCCCTCTTTTACTCTCACGTGCACACGAAGAGTGTCCCCGGCACGGAATTGGGGGATATCTTTTTTCAATTGTTCTTCCGTAATTTCACGAATGATCGGACGCATGCCTCACAAACCCCCTTTCTCATCAAGAATCTTCAACTCCGCATTTCTCCGCACTTCACGGGCGGATAGACGGAGAATATTGTAACACACGACCTGATTGAATACAATTACTGTTCATGGGAATACTTACGCTCCAATTCCCGCAAAAATGCGCGATCCTCTTCCGTCAGAGCCGCCGTTCTCAACAGATCCGGCCGCCGCTGCCATGTGCGAAGCAAGGATTGCTCACGCCGCCATTGTTCAATCCGGGCATGATGGCCGGATAACAGAACATCCGGTACTTTCATTCCCCGAAATTCAGGCGGGCGGGTATATTGCGGATATTCGAGCAAACCGCTGGAAAAGGAATCATCCACAGCCGAGGATTCATTGCCCAGCACACCGGAAATCAAGCGGCTGACGCTGTCCATGAGCACCATGGCCGGCAATTCGCCGCCAGTCAGAACATAATCGCCAATCGAGATCTCATCCGTCACCAGGTGTTGGCGGATCCGCTCATCATAACCTTCGTAATGGCCGCAGAGCAGAACGAGATGAGAATGGCGTGCCAGCTCCTCCGCCTTTGCCTGGGTGAAAGGCACACCCTGTGGCGACATCAGGATTACAGGTGGACGTTCATCAACTTGTGCGAGAATATCATCAACGGCAGCAAACAGCGGTTCCGGCTTCAACACCATCCCCCCGCCGCCCCCGTAAGGGGTATCATCAACCGTGCGGTGTTTATCGGTTGCATATTCCCGGAAGTTGATGAGATTGGTTGCGATCAATCCTTTTTCATGTGCTCGTTTGATGATGCTCGATTGCAAGAAGCCGGTAAACATCTCCGGAAAAAGGGTGAGCACGTCAAAACGGATCTTTGCCACATTAATCCAATCCTTCCATCCACTGAATAGTAATCTGTTGCCGCTGGAGGTCTACATCCTTCACGATCGGCTCAATATAGGGGAGCAAAATCTCCTTATCCTGATCATCAGAACGAACAACCCACACATCGTTGGCCGGCAGAGGCAAAATTTCTTTAACCTTGCCGATCTTCCTGCCTTCCGTGGTGATTACCTCACATCCGATGATCTGGTGAAAGTAGAACTCGCCTTCCTCTTCGTTGAGCGGAGCCAAGTCCTCTTTTGGAACGACCAGCCGGCTGTTTTTGTAAACTTCAGCCTCGTTAATGCTGTTCCACTCCTGAAACTTCACCAGCAGTGCGGATTTATGCGGACGGCTTTTTTCCACAGTCAGCGGCAAAGGCTCATTAAGATCAGACCGGAGGAGCAACAGCCGATTCCCTGGAGCAAAACGCAGCTCGGGAAAGTCGGTATCGCACAGAACGCGAACTTCACCGCGAATACCGTGGGTTCCGACGATACGGCCCACATTCAAGTACCCGGAGCCGAAATCCCCGCCTTTTCTGTGATTCAAACGATTTTCACCCATACGCGTTGCTTCTCCTTCCATGCTGTTGCCCTTACAACCGTGCGAATCGCTCTGATCACCCGGCCTTGTCGCCCGATCACTTTACCCAAATCCTCTTTCGCCACCGACAGCTCGTAAACGATGCCGTCTTCGGTTGTTCGTTCACTGACGTTTACTTGCTTCGGATTATCCACCAGCGCCGTCACCATGTATTCAATCAGTTCTTTCATCGCTTATAATCCTCCAGGGTATGCCCAGAAGTCTTATTTTTGATGTTTTTGCTCATGCACTTTTTGCAAAATGCCTTCCTGGCGGAACAAGCTGCGTACCGTATCGGAAGGTTGTGCACCGTTAGCGAGCCATTTCAGGGCTTTTTCCTCGTCAATTTTCACCGTGGCCGGTTGAGTTGTCGGATTGTAGTATCCGATCTCATCAATGGAACGGCCATCGCGCGGTGCACGAGAGTCAGCCACAACGACGCGGTAAAACGGGGCTTTTTTTGCTCCCATGCGTCTTAAACGGATTTTCACTGCCATCTTTTTTCACCTCCTGCACAAGGTTTCATCTATTGCATAAACGGAAAACGGAAGCCTCGTTTTTTCCTTTTTCCGCCTTTGCTCATCTGCGAAAATTGTTTCATCATTTTTTTCATGTCATTAAATTGCTTCAACAGGCGGTTGACATCCTGAACCGTCGTGCCGCTGCCGTTGGCAATCCGTTTTCGCCGGCTGGCATTGATGATTTCAGGATTCTCTTTTTCCTGCGGGGTCATCGAGCGGATAATCGCTTCGACCCTGGAAAGCTGCTTCTCATCGACTTGCAGGTTTTTCAACCCTTTGATCTGGCCGGCTCCCGGCAGCATGGCAAGCATGTCTTCCAGCGGGCCCATCTTGCGAACCTGCTGCAGCTGATCCAAAAAATCGTCAAACGTAAATGAGAGCGTGCGCATCTTTCGTTCAAGCTCTTTTGCTTTCTCAGCATCAACTGCTGCCTGCGCTTTTTCAATCAGGGTGAGCACGTCGCCCATGCCCAGGATGCGGGAAGCCATGCGATCCGGATAAAAAGGTTCAAGGGCATCGGTTTTTTCGCCCAAGCCGACAAATTTGATCGGGCACTGGGTAACCGCTTTGACGGAAAGGGCTGCACCCCCGCGAGTATCACCGTCCAACTTGGTCAAAACCACCCCGGTGAGCCCCAGTTCGCTGTGGAACGTTTCTGCCACATTGACGGCATCCTGACCGGTCATCGCATCGACGACCAGCAAAATCTCATCGGGCTCCACCTGCTCACGAATCCGCTTCAACTCGTCCATCATTTCCTGATCGACGTGAAGGCGGCCCGCAGTGTCGATGATTACGTAATCCAAATTTTCTTCTTTCGCCTTGGCGACACCGCGCTGTGCGATGACAACGGGATCCTCTTTATCCCCAAGGGAAAAAACGGGTGTATTTAAATCCGCGCCCAAAATTTCCAACTGCCTGATCGCCGCAGGGCGGTAGACGTCTGCAGCCACCAGGAGAGCGCGGCGGTTTTGCTTTTGCAGATAACGTACCAATTTGCCAGAAGTGGTCGTTTTACCGGCACCTTGGAGACCGACCATCATGATCTTCGTCGGCGGCTTTGCGGATTGAACCAGTTTGCTTTGTTCCCCGCCCATCAGCGCAGTCAACTCTTCATTGACCACCTTGATGACTTGCTGTCCGGGGGTTAAGCTTTTCAGCACTTCCTGTCCGATCGCCCGTTCTTTGACGCGGTCGATGAAACTTTTGACAACTTTAAAGTTGACATCTGCTTCCAACAGCGCCAGACGGACTTCCCGCATCGCTTCTTTCAAATCCGCTTCCGTCACTTTTCCTTTGCCGCGCAACTTGCGCATGACCGATTGCAGTCTCTCTGACAATCCTTCAAATGCCATGGGTGCCCCCTCCTCACAAGGCCCTTAATCAAGATCGACCATTTTCTTAATGAGCGGTTCAATTCGCGAACGCGCTTCTGGCTCATCATCCAGGCGCCGCAAAATTTCCTCTGCAATCTGTTGTCGCTCTGTGTGCTTGTGCAAAAGCCCCAGCTTGTTTTCCAAATCCAACATGGTCGCTTGCGCCCGCTTGATCGCCTCAAATACCGCTTGCCGGGAAACACCTTGATGTTCGGCTATTTCTCCGAGTGACCAATCCAACGCATAATACATCTCAAGCAGGGCCCGTTGCTTTTCGGTCAACAGCGAACCATAAAAGTCGTACAACAGATTCATTTCCGTTGTCTGGTCTAGCACGGGAGACACCTCCGCGCACCGTCAAGGCGCTAACCTTTACAGGTGTATACTATACCCCAGGAAAATAATCATGTCAAGGCTTTTTCCTTGATCAATACCCAAAAGGAAGCGGGGGAATGAAAAACCCCCTCTCCCCTCATGCCCGATCGCTCATCCATGCCTGTTGCAAAAAGCCGATTACTCCGCCTGCATCTCTTCTTCCATCGCTTCTTTGAACAAGGCGTGCAAAAACTGATCGGCATCAAAGTCCTGAAGGTCATCCGCTTTTTCACCGAGTCCGACCAGTTTGACCGGCAGGTTTAACTCGTGATTGATGGCGATCACAATTCCGCCTTTGGCCGTGCCGTCCAATTTTGTCAGGACGATGCCCGATACATTGACAGCTTCGCCAAATTGCTTCGCCTGGATCAGGGCATTTTGTCCCGTGGTGGCATCAAGCACCAGAAGCACTTCATGCGGGCCGTCAGGCACTTCCCGTTTCACGACGCGGTATACTTTTTTCAGTTCTTCCATCAGGTTCACCTTGTTTTGCAGGCGGCCTGCCGTATCACAGAGCAGAATATCCGCCTTGCGCGCGCGGGCGGCCTGAATGCCGTCGTAGATCACTGCCGCGGGATCAGCACCTGCCTGATGCTTGATCACATCAACTCCCACACGTTCTCCCCAGGTTTCCAGCTGTTCAATCGCCCCGGCGCGGAACGTGTCCCCGGCCGCCAGCACCACTTTTTTGCCTTCGCTTTTAAAGCGGTGGGCCAGTTTGCCGATCGTGGTCGTTTTTCCGACCCCGTTCACTCCCACAAACAAAATAACGGTTAATCCATCTTCATTCAGGTTTAACTTGCTCTCCCTCTGTTTATCCGACAGCATTTCACTGATCAGTTCCATCAGGAGCGGCTGCAATTCCGAAGGCTCTTTGATTTTTCTCTCCTTCACTTCCGAACGGAGACGCTCCGTCAATTCCATTGTCGTTGTCACCCCGACATCTGCACCGATCAGAATCTCTTCCAGTTCCTCATAGAGGTCCTCGTCGATCTTGCTGCGACCGGCGAACAGGTCGGATATGGCCCCGACAAACTGCGTACTCGTCTTCTTCAGTCCGGTCATAAATTTTTGTGTGACCGAATCGGTTTTTTTGGAAACACTCTCTTTTAATTTCCTGAAAAAACTCATCTTGTTCCTCCTAGCTCTGGCTACTGGCAACTTCCATACTTCCATCATACTCTTCCAGCTTCACTGATACCAGTTTGGACACACCCGATTCCTGCATGGTAATTCCATACAGCACATCCGCTCCTTCCATGGTGTGCTTGCGGTGGGTGATGATGATAAACTGCGTTTTGCCGGAAAACTCTTTCATGTAATGGGTATAGCGGGTCAGATTGGCTTCATCGAGCGCTGCGTCCACTTCATCCAAAACGCAGAACGGCACCGGTTTGATGCGAAGAACGGCAAAAAGAAGCGCCAGCGCGGCCAACGCTCTTTCCCCGCCCGACAGGAGATTGAGGTTTTGCAGTTTTTTTCCGGGCGGTTGGGCGACGATGTCAATTCCCGTTTCCAGCAGATTGTCCGGTTCGCTCAGTTGCAAATCAGCGCGTCCGCCGCCGAACATCTTCACAAATACATCTTGAAATTCGGTGCGGATCATTTCAAAACTCTCGAGAAAACGCCGCCCCATCTCCTCCGTCAACTGGCGGATGATTTCATAGAGTTTCTCCTTGGCTTCGAGGAGATCCGCTTCCTGGGTCTTCAGGAAATCGAGTCGTTCCATCAGACGGTTGTGCTCTTCAATCGCTCCCAGGTTTACATCCCCCAACGATGTGATCTGCGATTTGAGAGAGCGAACCCTCCGCTCCGCTTTGGCAGGTTCGGCAGGGACCTCATATTCTTGTTTGGCCCGTTCGTAACTGATCTCATATTCTTCGGCCAACTTTTGCAAAAGATGATTTAACTCCACATCAAGGCGGTTCACGCGCACTTCCTGCTCATGGAGCCGGTTCTCCTGCTTGCGGTAGGATTGGCTCAAGGTGCGCACCTCTTTTTCTTGCTGTTCGCGACGCTGCAAGGTTTCTTCGCGCAACTGTCTCGTTTCGGCCAGCTGGGACTGAATCTTTTCCTTCTGCTGCCGAAGGTCGTTGATCCTCTGCTCCAGTTGGCCCATTTCCTGCTGATTGAATTCCTGCTGAGAGCCCAAAGACTCCCACTCTTTTTTGGCGATGCCCAGCTGCTTGGACGAACGCTTGTAGTCTTCAGCCAGCCGGCGCCCGATTTCCTCCAGGTTGGCCAGTTCCTGCCTTAGCTGCGCCACAGTGACACGAAGTTCGGTCATCCGCTCTCCGGCTTCTTCTTTATCACTGGCCGCTTGTTTGGCCAGATCTTCCGCTTCGCGGATCATTTGCTCCAAGCGGGTTTGTTCCCTGCGTAGTTGCTCGATCTCCTGCTCCAGTCTTTGAAAATGGCGGGTGAGTTGCTCATTTTTCGCCAACGCCTGTTTCCGCTCGGCGGCGATGCTTTTCAGTTGCTCTTCCACCGCCCGTTTTTGCACGGCGAGTTCACGCTCCCGTCCATGCAGTTCCTGTTCCTTGACGCGTCTCTCCTCCCCGCGCAGGCGAACCCGTTCCCAATCCTGTTCCAGCTTCTGCTTCCGTTCTCTCAAGGCAGCAAATTGCTGTTGGATTTTTTCACTAACCCGTTCCGCCTCTTTTATCTGTTTCTCCAATTCCTCCAACTGACGGGAACGCCCGAGCAGATTGCTTTTGCTTTGTTGCCTGCTCCCCCCCGTCATTGAACCGCCCGGGTTTACCACATCACCGTCCAACGTGACAATGCGATAGCGGTAAGAAAGCGTCCGCGCCATCTGGTTTGCCTGCTCCAGCGTTTTCGTGACGACGACCAGCCCAAGCAAATTTTGCATCAAGGCGCGATAACGCTCATCCGTCCGGATCAGGTCGGCCGCGATTCCGACAAACCCGGGGACTGACCGGCACCGCTCCAATTCGGCCGCGGAGAGCGAGCGAGCTCTCATGACATCGAGCGGTAAAAAAGTGGCCCGCCCCAGCCGCTTTTCTTTTAAGTAAACTATCCCGCTGCGCGCTGTCGCCTCATCATCCACGACGATATGTTGCAACGCTCCGCCCAACGCTGTTTCCATCGCTGCTTCCATCTCTGCCGGAACCTGGATCAGCTCGGCCACGGCGCCGTGAACTCCTTTAAGGGCCGGAATTCCGCGGTCCCGGGCGCGCAAAACCTCTTTAACCCCCTGCATAAAGCCCTGATGTTCCGCCTCCATCTCTTTCATCCACTCCCATTTGGAACGGAGGCGGTTTAATTGTTGCTCCGCTTGGCGGCTTTGCAGGGTGAGAGCCTTCTCTTCCTGCTCCATCTCGGTGCGCTCCCCGGCCAACGTGCGCACTTCCTGTGCCGCCTGCTTCAGATCCTCTTCCACTTCTTTGAGCTGAACGGACAATTTTTCAGCCTGTTTGTCTTGCTCCTGCCTCTCCTGCACGTACTGCTTCTCCTGCGCCTCCAAGGCGTTAATCCGTTCACTCAGTTCTTCCCGCTGCTCGGATACATATTGTTTTTCACTGGTTAGGGCCGCCAGTTTCTGCCCTTGCAGGTTGTGCTTTTCGGTCAGTTCCAACAGCCTCTTGGCCACATCATCGCTGGAGAGGGAAAGTTGCTGTTTTAAAACGGCCAGCTGGTCTTCCGCATGCCGGAGCGCTTCTTTCTTTTCCTTCAGCCGCTCCTTGACCTTGTTTTCTTCCTCGCGCAGCCGGGTGCATTCGCTTTCCAAAACCCGAATCTGCTCCTGAAGGTGTTGCTGCGTTTCGGTTCGGTTACGGACGCGCTCCATGCGCACTTCTTTCTGGCCTTCCGCTTTCTCCAGTTCTTCGCTGACGGAAAGCAGTTGCGTCTGGACTTCCTCCCATCGCTGTTCCTGCTCCTGCAATTTTCCCTTTAATTCCTCGAGCGCAGCTTCTTTGGTGCTCACTTCCGCGGCCAGCGAAACCTGGTTCTCTTTCAGCTGTTTAACCTCCTGTGCCGCTTGCTGCCACTCGTTATGAATCGCCTCAATTTTATGTACGTATAACCCGATTTCCACATTTTGCAATTCTGTTTTTAATTCTTTAAACCGCTGGGCTTTCTCCGCCTGTTCCGCAAGCGGTTCCACCTGCGTCTCCAGCTCATGGATCAGGTCGTGAATGCGGGCCAGATTTTGCTCCGTGTTATCCAGCTTCTTTTCCGCTTCTTTCTTGCGCGTTTTATATTTGCTGATCCCTGCCGCTTCCTCAAAGATAATGCGGCGGTCTTCCGACTTGGAACTGAGGATCTCATCGATTTTTCCCTGCCCGATCATCGAGTAGGCATCCTTGCCAATTCCCGTATCGAGAAACAGTTCGTGAATATCCTTCAGCCGGCAGCTCTGCCGGTTCAGCAAATATTCGCTCTCACCCGAACGATAAACCCGCCGTGTCACCGTTACTTCCGCATAGTCCAGCGGCAGGCGCCGGTCACTGTTGTCAAAGGTGATGGATACTTCACAATAGCCGACGGGCTTTCGGGTATCGCTCCCGGCAAAAATCACATCCTCCATCTTGTTTCCCCGCAGCGATTTGGCGCTTTGTTCCCCCAGAACCCAGCGAATTCCGTCCGTCACATTGCTCTTCCCGCTGCCATTTGGCCCCACGACCGCGGTGATGCCGGGAACAAATTCCAACTCCGTGCGATCGGCAAACGATTTAAAACCGCTCATCTCCAATCGTTTCAGATACATGAACCACCCTCCTCTCACTTAATCGAGGCCTTTTGCTGATTTTTCCATTTCTGCTTCAGCAACAGCCTGTACAAAATCCGGGGAACTGATTTATTTTAGCATAAAAAGAGAAAAATCGTTTTTCTATAAAAAAGGAAGCCAGTTCTCGTTGAAAGAAGGCTCCCTTACCGTTTTTGAAATCAATTGGTACGGCTTAGTAAACCCGTGTTCCAAGCGGAGCCTGATGATCCGCCCGGAGCAAGGTAACGCCGCCTTCGGTTGAATCAACCCCCAAAACCAAGACTTCCGACATAAAGTCAGCCACCTGTTTGGGCGGAAAATTAACGACCGCGACAACCCGTTTGCCCACCAATTCTTCAATTGAATACAAATGGGTGATTTGTGCACTCGATTTTTTGGTTCCAATTTCTTCTCCAAAGTCGATCCACAACTTATAGGCGGGTTTGCGCGCTTTGGGAAACGGTTCGGCGCGCACCACCTCCCCGATCCGCATTTCCACTTTTAAAAAATCATCATACGAACAAAATTTCATCCATCCTTCTCTCCCTTCCCAAGCTCAAACCCTTCTTATTCATTCACCCCTGGAGGCTTAATACCTTTCTTTCAGCAATAAACGAACAGTCACCATATTTTCCCGCGACAGCAACAAACGCGGGGAAACAGGCAGGAACTTCTTCGGGAGATTACATTGAAACGCACTCGGATAAAGCAGGCAGTCCATCGACACTGGAACGACAGCATTTTCCCACAGCACGCCTCCGGGCGCAAAGGGGCTGTTTCAAATCATCTCCTGAATGATTCGTTCTCCGCCGCTCCGTGATCGCCTTCATACCACGGATTCCTCCGTATGATCATTGCGGTGCCGTCAAGTTTCATCGCTTCCCTGTTCCTTCTTTTGTCCCCGCTCTTTCCATTCGACAAGCCGGCTCAAAGACTGGCTGATTCTCTCAAGCGATTTCATGATGCGCCATAAAATGACCAGGGCAAGGACTCCGCCGGCAACCGGCAGAATGATCGCAAGCAGCGAAAATAACTGAAACAAATAGGGAGCGATATAACTAAAAAATCGCAAAATTCCCTTCAGCCCCTTTTTGTAGTTTTCATTTTATTTTAAAATAACATATCCCAAAAGCAACAAAAACATTTTGCTGTCCATGCAACGAATTTGTTTCAAAGTGCGTCTGTATACGTGGAAGGGTTTGCCGGACACTTCATGTTCCAATCCGAAAAAACAAAAATCACCCCTTAAAAGAAACGGTAACCAGTCTGGATTTTCCCGCTCCGATTTAAGGGGTGTGTTTCATTTCTGTTTGGCTTGCCAATTTTTCAATGCTTCCATTGCAGCATGTTGTTCCGCTTCTTTTTTCGATCGTCCCGAGCCCCGGCCAAGCGGCTGGTTATCCAAATACACCTCAGCCACAAAATGCCGGTCATGGGCCGGTCCTTGCATATCGACAATTCGATAGGCAAGGGTTCCGAGCCGTTCATGCTGCACGAACTCCTGCAATTGGCTTTTCGCATCCAACATGCTGGCAAGCCATTCTTCATTTATCTTCGGGAACATGAACGTATGCAAAAAGTTTTTGGCACCGTCCAGTCCCTGATCAAGAAACAAGGCGCCAATAAAAGCTTCAAACAAGTCGGCCAAAAGGGAGGGACGGTTGCGCCCTCCCGTCATCTCCTCCCCTTTTCCGAGGCGCACGTAATTGCCAAACCCCAATTCACGCGCAAAAGAAGCCAATGAAGGTTCACAGACAATCCGGGCCCGCATCCGTGTCAGTTCCCCTTCGCTCATCTTCGGATAGCGTTGAAACAGGTACTCGGAGACAACCAGTTCGAGAACGGCATCACCTAAAAATTCCAACCGTTCATTGTCTGCATGGGTGCCGTTCTTCCGTTCGTGTGCAAAAGATGTATGGGTGAATGCCTGCTGAAACAGTTTTCGATTTTTAAATGCAAAGCCTGTCAATTCTTCCAGGCGCGAAAAATCCATCTCATTCACCCTTTTGCCATTACTTTTCTTCATATTCTTTCAACAAGATCGTAGCGTTGTGTCCCCCGAAGCCAAGCGAATTGGACAGTGCAGTGCGAACGCGTGTTTTGCGCGCTTCATTTGGAACATAATCCAGATCGCACTCCGGATCAGGATTTTCCAGGTTGATCGTCGGCGGGAGAATTTGTTCTTTGATTGCCAGAGCACTGATGATGGTTTCCACGCCGCCTGCGGCTCCAAGCAAGTGACCGAGCATGGACTTGGTGGAGCTGACAGCCAGTTTATAGGCGTGATCCTTGAACGCACCTTTGATGGCCATCGTTTCAAACTTGTCGTTGTATTCGGTCGAAGTGCCGTGCGCATTGATATAATCAATCTCTTCAGGGGCAAGTCCAGCATCCCGCATCGCCATCTCCATGGCCCGTTTTGCCCCTTCCCCTTCCGGAGCCGGGCTGGTTAAGTGATAAGCATCTGCGGTCATCCCGTAACCAACCACTTCGGCGATAATGTTAGCTCCGCGTTTTAAGGCGTGATCCAGCGTCTCCAGCACGAGAACCCCGGCTCCTTCCCCCATGACAAAGCCATCACGGTCTTTGTCAAACGGGCGGCTCGCTTTTTCCGGTTCGTCATTGCGGGTGGACAGAGCCGTCATCGCAGAAAAACCGGCAACTGCCAACGGCACGATCGTTGCTTCGGCTCCACCGGCCAACATCACGTCCGCTTCCCCGCGCTGAAGAATTCTGAATGCATCCCCGACACAATGGGTACCGGTCGAACAAGCGGAAATGGCTGCGCTGTTCGGCCCCTTGGCGCCCAACTGAATCGATACGATACCGGAAGCCATATTGGCGATCATCATCGGGACAAAGAACGGACTGACCCGGCGCGGACCGCGATCCATCAAAACACGATGCTGTTTTTCCAATGTGGCGAGACCGCCGATGCCCGATCCGATGTAGACGCCGACCCGTTCCGCATTCCGGTCATCGATGTTCAGACCGGCATGGCTGACAGCCATCTTGGCAGCGGCGACAGCGAATTGAGCAAAGCGATCCATCCGGCGTGTTTCTTTTTTATCAATAAAATTCAAGGGATCAAAGTCTTTTACCTCTGAGGCAATTTTTACTGCATAATCGCTGGTGTCAAACTGGGTGATATGGCTGATTCCCGACTTCCCTTGAATGAGATTATTCCAGAATGTATCAATATCATTGCCAAGAGAAGAAATGACTCCAAGACCAGTAATCACAACTCGATTTTTCAATCTGGTCCACCGCCTTTCCTCACAATACTGTAGAAAAATGATGTGTATAAAGTCCCGCAAAACACGGGACTTTATCGTAAGTACGGATGGAAAATTTATTTATGTTTGTTGATGTAATCCACTACATCTCCAACCGTCGAAATTTTCTCCGCTTCTTCATCGGAGATCTCCATGTCGAACTCATCTTCCAATTCCATGATGAGGTCGACTACATCGAGGGAGTCTGCGCCCAAATCGTCTTTGATAGATGCCTCCATCGTTACTTCGGACGGATCAACGTTCAGGCGTTC
The DNA here is from genome assembly GCF_016055105.1 of Thermoactinomyces sp. CICC 10523. Classification (NCBI taxonomy): domain Bacteria; kingdom Bacillati; phylum Bacillota; class Bacilli; order Caryophanales; family Thermoactinomycetaceae; genus Thermoactinomyces; species Thermoactinomyces sp. CICC 10523. The sequence goes on along the minus strand of NZ_JAECVX010000005.1, from coordinate 155,155 downwards.
TACAACGATTTTCTTTACGCGTTCCAACGTATCTGCCATATCTCTCACCTCCCTTTCGTATTATACGGAATCGTCAATTGACAAGCAACGAAATTATCCAAAACTAGCTCATCACCATGCCGCCATCCACATGAATCGTCTGTCCCGTGATGTATCTGGCGGAATCCGAGGCCAAAAACTTCACCGTTTCCGCCACATCTTTCGGCTCACCGAAAAAGCCCAGCGGAATGTGGTTGAGCATCTGCTTCTTCAATTCTTCATCCAATACGGATGTCATATCCGTATCGATGAAACCGGGCGCAATCGCATTGACCGTGATCCCGCGGCCAGCCAGTTCTTTGGCCGTTGATTTGGTCAAGCCGATCACTCCGGCTTTGGCAGCCACATAGTTGGCTTGCCCCGGATTGCCCATGACCCCCACGACAGAACTAATGTTGATGATCCGGCCGCTGCGCTGTTTCATCATCGGACGAACTACCGCTTTGGTGGCAAGGAACACACCTTTGAGATTGGTGTTGATCACTTGATCCCACTCTTCCTCTTTCAGGCGCATCAAAAGGTTATCGCGGGTGATCCCGGCGTTATTGACCAGAATATCAATTTTGCCGAAAGTGGACAGCACTTGCTTGATCGCGGCGTCGACTTGCCCGCTGTCGGCCACGTCCACCTGGAGGGACATCCCTTCTTGCCCGGTCTCCTTGATCTTGGCAACCGTCTCTTCTGCTGCGGCGTGATTTCCCGCATAGAAAATGGCCACATTCGCCCCAGCTTCAGCCAAAGTGATGGCGACTGCGCGTCCAATTCCCCGGGAACCGCCCGTCACTACAGCTACTTTCCCTGCAAGCATCGTTCGACTCTCCTTTGTCTATGCGAATACCTTCAATTTTTCGACGGCCTGTTTCAAGCTTTCTTCGTCCTGGATCGAAAGGGTATCTACACGGCGGTTTATTTTTTTCACCAACCCGCACAAGACATTCCCCGGTCCGATCTCAACAAATGTATCCACACCCTGCTCCAGCATATAACGGACGCTGTCCTCCCACAATACCGGGGAAGCCACTTGCTCGACCAGTAGACGGCCGATCTCCGCCGGTTCGGCCACCGGTCTTGCCGTCACGTTGGCAATAACCGGAATCTGCGCAGGGGAGATTTGGATGGATTGCAAATGTGCGGCTAATTGCTCCGCAGCAGGCTTCATCAGAGACGAGTGGAACGGTCCGCTTACGGAAAGCGGAATCACTCTTCTGGCTCCGGCGGCAACCGCCTTTTCTCCGGCATCTTCCACAGCAGCCCGGTGACCCGAAATCACAATCTGTCCGGGACAATTGTAATTTGCCGGCTCTACTACATGATTTTCCTTACTTACCTCTTTACATACCTGATCAAGCAAATCGCGTTGCAAATTCATCACGGCTGACATCGCCCCGCGCCCGGCAGGAACGGCTTGTTCCATATAGGTTCCACGCTTATGTACGGTAAGAACCGCATCAGCAAATGAAAGAGCATTTGCCGCAACCAAAGCCGAGTACTCTCCCAAACTGTGCCCCGCCACAAAATCGGGGACGAGATCCACTTCTTCTCTCAGCATGCTCAACAATGCCACACTGGTGGTCAGGATCGCCGGCTGTGTGTTGGCCGTCAGGCGCAACTCTTCCTCCGGCCCTGCAAAACAGAGGCGGGAAAGCGAAAACCCGAGTACTTCATCGGCCTCGGCAAAGATTTGCTTCGCCCGGGCATTATTTTGGTAGATATCCAAACCCATGCCCACTTTTTGCGATCCTTGGCCAGGAAAGAGAAAAGCGATTTTGCCCATTTGAAAAAACCTCCTTCATACGGTTAGTCAAGCGCCCACTTAAGCACTGTTGCCCCCCAGGTGAGTCCGCCGCCAAAACCGCAGAGAACCAGAGTATCCCCTTTTTTGACTCTTCCTTCTTTCACTGCTTCATCGAGAGCCACCGGAATTGAGGCGGAAGACATGTTTCCGTAGCGGTCGAGGTTGATCACCACTTTATCTTCCGTCAATCCAAAGCGCTTGATCGCCGAGTCGATGATGCGGATATTGGCTTGGTGCGGAACGAGCAGATCGATATCCTCTTTGCTCAATCCGGCTTTTACGAGCGCTTCATCGGTTGCGTTCCCCAAAACGCGAACGGCGAACTTAAACACTTCGCGTCCGGCCATGGAGATGGTGTGCAGCTTTTGCTGAACCGTTTCAACCGATGCCGGCTGCCGGGAACCGCCTGCTTCAAGTTTCAGCAATTCGCCGCCGGAACCGTCTCCACCCAATTCAAAAGAAAGGAAGCCGTAACCTTCTTCAACCGGGCCCAATACAGCCGCTCCGGCACCGTCACCAAACAACACACAGGTATTGCGGTCTGTCCAATCCGTGATTCTGGACAAACACTCCACCCCGATCACGAGCGCATACTTGTAAACTCCGGTTGCAATAAACTGGGAGGCTGTTGCCACACCGTACATAAAACCGGTACATGCTGCAGAAAGATCAAAAGTGGCCGCTTTTTCTGCTTTCAACCGATCCTGAACGAGGCAGGCTGTCGCTGGAAAAGCCATGTCAGGCGTTACGGTCGCCACAATGATCAGATCAATGTCAGCGGCACTGATCCCGGCAGCCTCCAGCGCCTTTTCCGCCGCTTTGACCGCCAAGTCGGAGCTGGCCTCTTCCGGAGCAGCAATCCGCCGCTCACGAATTCCTGTCCGGCTGACGATCCATTCGTCACTGGTATCAACCATTTTCTCCAGATCCGCATTGGTCAGTACTTTCTCCGGAACATAGGCCCCTGTCCCTAAAATCCCTACTGCTCTCATCCTTCCACTCCCCTTTTAATGAGACAGTTCTTCTTCAATTCTCTGGATGACGCCATTTTCGACAAACAGGTGTGCTTGGCGAATCGCATTGTAAAAAGCTTTTTCATCCGAAGAGCCATGGGCTTTAATCACGGGACCCGAGAGACCCAGGAGCGGTGCTCCTCCGTGCTCCTTGTAATCCATATCCCGGGCAAACCGCTTCAGACCCGGCTTCAGGATCGCAGCGGCCAACTTGTTCAGCAGGCTGGCGGTCAGTTCCTGTTTAAAACGTTCGAAAATGGCTTTAGCGACACCTTCCATGTTTTTCAGCAAAATGTTTCCACTGAATCCGTCGCAAACCAGCACATCGCAGGGACGGTAAAGGATGTCCCGCGCTTCCACATTTCCGATGAAAGAAATGGATCTTTCTTGTTCCAAAAGGGAAAATGCTTCCTTGGTCAGCTCTGTTCCTTTGCATGCTTCGGTTCCGATATTGAGAAGTCCGATTTTCGGCTCCTTGAATCCGAGCACCTTATTTGCGTAAATACTTCCCATCTGCGCGTATTGGCGCAAATGTTCCGGTCTGGCTTCGGGATTTGCCCCCACATCCAGCACCAGAATCCCTTTGCCGGTCAGAGTGGGAAAAACGGGAGCCAATGCCGGACGGTCCACACCTCTCATCCGCCCGGTATGGAAAAGACCGGCTGCCATCAGAGCGCCTGTATTTCCTCCGCTGATAAACGCATCCGCTTCCCGGTTTTTCACCATCTGACATCCGACGACGATGGAAGAATCCTTTTTGCGCCGTACCGCTTTGACCGGCTCATCATCAGGTTCAATTTGTTCGCTGACCTGGACAAATTGGAGATTGCCAAATGCTTCAGGCAATAGTTTTTCATCCCGACCGATCAAGATAAAGGTGGTATCCGGCCATTGGGAAGCAGCAAGCCGCAATGAATTCACTACCGCTGTCGGAGCATGGTCTCCTCCATGCGCATCAATCGCAATTCGCATCAATGCTCCTCCTCATTCGCTGGAACAAGTTCATCGTCTTCTAGGCGATAAACGTCAAAAATTCCTTGAAAAACGACTTCTCCATTGATTTTCGTTTTTACATCCACCTGTAAACGGGATGCCTTTTTTTTGATTACCGTGGCATGGGCAATGCACTTTTCCCCCAACCTGGCCGGTCGGATAAACCGGATCTCGGCTGAACCGGTAAGTGCCACTTCCGAGTTCACCAGCGCAACGGCCAGTGAATTGGCCTGTGCAAACAGGATGTGTCCGCGGGCGATTTGATTTCGTGCAAAAACATGTTCCTTCTTGATCTCCAAAACGGAAACACCGCTGTGATCCAATTGCAGATCTACGATATCCCCGATCACTTCTTCCACCAATAATGACCGGACACGGTCAAAATGATTCTCCGCCATGTGTTTGATACGCTCGCGCAATTCCGGAATGCCAAGCTCCAAACGATCCAGCCTGATTGTTTGTATGCTGACCTTGCATCGCTTTGCCATCTCTTCATCCGTCAGAAATGGATCGTCCATAAAAGCTTGTTTGATTCGGCGCTGTCTTTCTCTCTTGGACATGCGCACAGCGGAGCCACCACCTTTTTTATTACCATGTATTAATACCAGGTACTAAATCAGTATATAAAAAAAGGGCGTATTGGCAATATGAAAAAACAAGAGCCAGACCAAGATGCCGGCTCTTGCTTTTACGGCTCCGGCAAATCCATTATTCGTTTGCAACGCCTTCCACTTCAGAGCCTTTGTAATAACCGCACTCTTTGCAGACACGGTGAGAGAGTTTGGGCGCTCCGCATTGCGGGCATTTCACCAAACCTGGCACAGCCAGTTTAAAATGGGTGCGACGTTTGCGTTTGCGTGTTTTCGATGTACGTCTAAAAGGTACTGCCATGCTGTTTCACCCCCTCTAAGAATGTAACACAAGTCGGGGAAGTTTTCATACACCTAAGATTTGTCCTCGAACCAATCCTGCAATGCCGCCAACCGGGGATCGATTTTTTCAATCTGGCAGTTGCAGGTTTCCACATTTTTGTTCGTTCCGCATTTGGGACATAGACCTTTGCAATCTTCCCGACATACTGGAATGTAAGGAAACTGGAGCAGAACTGCCTCCCGGATCATGGGGTCAAGATCCAGCACATTTCCATCAATCAAATGGATCTCTTGCTCCTCTGTTTCTACCGCCCGGTGTGCTTCATCCGTAAAATATTCCTTCCATTTCACATGAATTGGAAGGGTGAATTCCGACAAGCACTTGGAACAGGAAAATGTCGCTTCGGTCGACTGCTCCGTATCGGCTTCGATCAGATGCGGATCCAGGAGCGACACACGGGCTTTTACTTGAACGGGCTCAAGCCGAACCAACCCTGGAACTTCGCCCGGCAAAGCATCCAGCGTTACGGTCTCACGCAAGTCAAGTTGCCCGGCTTTGGCTTGATTTAACTTGTGCAGGGAAATCTGCATGATTCCACTCCTTGTGTAAAAACAGGGTTATTATAAGACACGATTGCAATCCCTGTCAACGTTTTTGACTTGAAAGTCTATGCGGCGGCTTCGGGCAACCGCTGAAGATATTGAACGGCATCGGCCAGAGATTTGACCGGCACCAGCTTCAGATGCAGGCCTTCCTTTTTGATCGTTTCTTTGGCAATTTTTTCATTCTGATCCCCCGGCATCACATCTTCCGGGCAAAAGAAGATTTGGGCATGTGCCCGTTCAGCGGCAACGAGTTTGTGCTGAATCCCTCCGATTTGCCCGACGGTTCCGTCAGCGGAAATCGTTCCCGTACCGGCAATGCGGTGTCCATGAGTCAGATCTTCGGGCACCAACCGGTTTAAAACTTCAAGTGTAAACATCAACCCAGCCGACGGTCCGCCGATCTCGTCGGCTTCAATCCGGACGGGCGGGGAGGTGATCACCTGGATCCGCGGAACCGGAACAATGCCCAGTCCGACATGCGGCTTTTCCCCCGGCTGTGCGGGCAAAGTGTACAGGCTCAGCTTAAGGGTTTGTGCTTTTCTGTCCCGAAGGAGGCTGACGACAACGGTGTCCCCCGCTTTTTTGGCGCTCAGGTATTGAACGAGCTGATCGACGGACTCAACCGGCCGCCCGTCCACCTTTTGAATAATATCCCCTTCCCGCAGTCCTTGCGGCTGTTTTCGGAGCAGCTGAAATACTTCAATTCCGGTCATTTGGACGCGAACCGGCTTTTTGGCATAGCGAAAAGCAGCGATAATCGCCTGATTTTGTGAGGCAGTCATATTTTCCGCCTCTCTTCTCTGATACTCCTCTTCCGATTCATTCTGCGCCAAAATCTCCGTTTCATGCACCAATTCACCGTGCCCGGTCAGTTTCACATAAGCATAATCAAACAGATTTCCGTCTTTTAAGGAAACGGTGGTCAGCATAAATGACCCTTTTTCATGCGGCCTGATCCCGCCAACATGCACCATTGGCGACACATCCTGGGCCGAGCCGGGCGCCATGACAAAATAAGGTATACGGACGAGAAAGAGAACCCCGATTATGATAAAAATCAGTGATATAACAACAACTCCGACGATTCTCTTTCCATTCGAGTCTCTATATCCCATCCCATACTTCCTCTCCTTGCCAGTTTCGGATCAGTTCTTTCAGTTTTTTCACTTTGGCTCTCGCTTCTTCTTCTCCTTTTTGAATACATTCCTCCGCCCTCATAAACGCGGTGGGTCCGATATGGCCGACATCGGGATGAAAAACGAAATCGGCCGCCACAATCCGCTGGCTGGTAATCTCTTTCTCCATGATAACTAAAGTTTGTGCAATCACATCAAAAATATTTTCGATCTTCGCTTGATTCACCCGCGGAATCACATCAACGGCTATAACCAGATCGGCCCCCATCTCCCGCACGACGGAAACCGGAACCCGGTCGATCACCCCTCCGTCCACCAACAGTTGGTTTCCGAGGCGAACCGGTTCAAAAATCCCCGGTATCGAGATGCTCGCTCTTACCGCCAGATCTGCAGGTCCTTCCGTGAACACCACGGGTTCCCCTCTTGTCAAATCCGTCGCGATCACCGCTGTCGGGATCGCCAGTTGCTCCAATCTCTTGTTGTGCGTGAGCAGGCGAATCAATTCTCTCACCTTGTTCCCGATGACAAAGCCCATTTTCGGAATCGTCAGATCGAGCCAATGCTTCCGTTTCAGGGAGATCGCCACTTGCTCGCACATTTCCAGATCCAGCTGATTCGCCAGCAGAACCGCGACAATGCTCCCCATGCTGCTCCCGGCAACAAAATCAATTTCAATTCCTTCCTCTTTCAGGACTTTCAATACACCCAAGTGAGCAAAACCGCGCGCTCCGCCAGAGCTGAGGGCCAAACCGATCTTCGGGTGCAAACAGCATTCGCTCCTTTCGTTTCACTGGACAAACCACCGGCATATATTTCCTCCCCCAAGCGTAGACATGTTATTGATGCTGTTGTCCATGAGGAGAGAATGAATATGATCCGACCCTTTCTCCGAAGTCAATTTAAAACGCTGGCACTTGCTTCTTTCGCTTTTTTTATTGCCATCCTGCTCGTCTTGTATCCTGAACAGGCTGTTAAATCATCGCTTAGGGGGTTGACGATTTGGTGGGATGTCGTCTTTCCTGCTTTATTGCCTTTTTTCATAACAGCCGAAATGATGATGGGCTTCGGAGTCGTCCATTTCCTGGGAGTCCTCCTGGAACCATTGATGCGCCCGATCTTTCGCGTTCCCGGGGCGGGCGCGTTTGTCATGGCCGTCGGCTTGATCTCCGGAAATCCCATGGGGGCAAAACTGACGGCCCGTCTGCGCGAACAGGACCTCATCTCCCGCGAGGAAGGGGAACGCCTTGTCGCTTTTACCAGCACTGCCGGCCCCTTATTCCTGTTTGGCGCGGTGGCAGTCGGTTTTTTTGAAAATGAATCGCTCGGCATGATCCTTGCCACCGCTCATTATGCCAGTGCTTTCCTCGTTGGATTTTTGATGCGTTTTCACGAACCGAAAGCCCCGCCCTCCAATCCAAAAGGAAAAAAAACCGGCCTCATCTTCATTCGCGCCCTGAGAGCCATGCACCGGGCAAGGATTCAGGATGGACGCACACTCGGACAATTGATCGGTCAATCGGTGACTTCCGCTGTGCAAACCTTGCTGCTGATTGGCGGTTTTATCATGATGTTTTCCGTTTTAACCCACCTGATCAACTATGTAGGCATAACCAGGCCCCTGGTGCACGGAATCTCCTGGCTTCTCCACCTTTGTTCCCTGTCCGGGGACCTGGCCAATCCAATTTTAGCCGGATTGTTTGAAATCACTTTGGGCTCCCAGCTGGCCAGTGCCGTCGGTCCCACCGTGCCGCTGATCTATAAATTGGCCATGGTCGGCTTTGTCGTCGGGTGGAACGGATTATCGATCCACGCCCAGGTCGCCAGTATGATCAGCCGGACGGATATTCGTTATTTCCCTTACTTTTTGGCGAAAATCCTGCATGGCGTGCTGGCGGCGGTCATCACAGTCGCTATATTCCCGCTTTTCCGGCCGCGGCTGGATGTCGTCGCCGTGAACAGTTCCCTTCTCGGGGAATCGGTTATTCACTCCCCTCTCTGGCAGACATTGAAAGGGATATCGATTATTATAGCGCTATTCTGGGTTTTCTTTCTATTGTTTGCTGAAATCAAAGATCGCTTGCCGTATAATAAAAACCCGCTCAAACGTCAGTGACAAAACGTAGCGGGCAAAAAAATCGGCCAGAGGGGGGAATTTCCCTTTTTATGTGAGCATCATCCGGGGCACGGATCAAGCTTCAAACTTTTCCTGCAAGGCCTTGGCAACATGTTCCGGAACCAAGTCTTTCACATCCGCCCCATAGCGGGCGACTTCCTTGACCATTGCCGAACTGATAAAAGAATACTGATTGCTCGTCATTAAAAAGAATGTCTCCACTTCTTCATCCAGCTTGCGGTTGGTTGATGCGATTTGCAGTTCGTACTCAAAATCGGAGATGGCCCGGAGACCGCGCAGGATAACATTGGCCTCCCGTTTATGCAAATAGTCGACCAGCAACCCGCCAAAGCTGTCCACTTCGACGACGGGCATATTTTTGGTCGCTTCCCTGATCAGCTCTTTTCTTTCTTCAACCGTGAACAAGGGGTTTTTAGAGGAATTTGTCAGCACGGCCACAATAATTTTGTCAAACACTTTGGCCCCGCGCTTGATAATGTCCAGATGACCATATGTAATCGGGTCAAAACTTCCCGGATAGACGGCGATTTTCATCTCGTCTCCTCCTTCTTACTCGTTTATCTTTTGGTAGAGAGTGATCCCGGTGTCCCCATAAGCGAGACGACGAATTTGAACAAGCGATCCCAATTCTGCCTCCAATTCCTGATCATTCGGGTGCTCCGCGACGACAATGCCGTCTTTTCCAAGCAACTCCGTCCCGACGATCTCCTTCAGCACGGGGAGCAACAAATTTTTATGATAAGGTGGATCCAGCAGAATCAGCTCAAACCGCCAGCCTTTTCCCTGCAGCATCTTCAGTGCCGCTCTCGCATCCCGCCGGTAGATTTCCACCCGGTCCGCCAGTTTCGCCGCTTCTGCATTCATGCGAACAATATCACAGCTTGTCCGTGATTGGTCAACAAAAACTCCCCGGTCAAAGCCCCGGCTTAACGCTTCCAAGCCAAGCGCACCTGTCCCGGCAAATAAATCAAGCACATTTCCCCCGGCAAAAAAAGGGCCGATTACTTGAAACAGGGATTCTTTGACTCGGTCTGCAGTCGGACGCACATGTTTTCCCGGAACCATTTTCAGGCGCGTCCCTTTTGCCGATCCAGCAATGATACGCATAATGGACACCTATCTCTTCTGTCATTTATTAATAAAATAAAACACGTTTAATCCTACCATAAAGAACAGGCAAATGAAAACGCAAAAAAAAACCAAATGCAAGGTATAAAAAATCAAAAGGAGGAAAACATAATAGATGACAGCGTCGATTATGATGTTGTCGAACCGCGGAGAAGACTTACGTTTCCCCATAAGCTCTTCCTCCGGTTTCTCCTCTCCCATTTAGTATTTTTCACAACTCGATTGTGAAAGATACATTGAGGCTCGCGTAACAAGGCGCGAGCCATTTTTTTACTTTCTTATCTGGATCCTCGGCGTGGAATTCTCCTTCTCCTCACGCCATCCAGGGAAACTGTTTCATCGTATGCCGGCGGCCACTCCTCCATGCTCTCTCTGCGATTCTGCCGGGATGTCGCTTCCCTTCTCATCCGGTCCCTCTGTTCTCCCCAGGTATCGCGAAACTCCATCGATTCCGAAAATCTCTCCATCTCCGGATGCGGAGGTCTCCAGGCGGGAGAATACGGGACGTTTCTCCGCCCTTGTCTCTCCTCAGGCGGCCACTCGTCCGGCCTCGGAAACGGCAGGGCATCAGGATGAGGACCCGGTCCAAAAAATCCTCTCGGATCCATCGGGCCCTGCCTCCGCATCGGACCGGGAACAGGCCCGAACAACCAATCATCTTCCCACTCGCTTCTCATCATGCGAGGCGGCATCTCTCTTCTTTCCCGATCGTCAGAAAAATGACGCGGGGGACCCATCGGCTCACCAAACATATCCATTTCGTTAGGATAGAAATATTGGCCTGATTCACGTTCACGATGTTCAGCACTGCGAATTCCTTGCACAGGTTTTTTTCGCACAGGCTGCCTTTTTCTGCTTTTATGCATCATTCTTCCTCTCCCCGATCAGATATTGACCCCATTTTTTAACAGGCACTATACCATATGACGATCACCCTTGCTTTGTCTGTACGGATCACCTATAAGTTCCCGCCCAATTCCCCCAGTTCCGGTAGATGGTGCGTTTGATCATCCGCGCCTCCGTCGGCGTAATCACTTGTTCCACAACCATCGCATCCACCATCTTATCAGACAATTCATATAATCTCGGCGAGTTCTGCAGCTTTTCAAGTTCCTCACGGGTAAAAAAATGCTCGGGAAGCTGTTGGGCATAGGACCATAGCCCCATCACACCGTACTGCATGCGGATGCGTCTCGCTTCGGCGATCAATTGCTTCATTTTCCTCACGCTTACCGCCCGGCGACCAACAGTCTGATTGATGGTATTCACAAGATCCTGATAAAGCGCATCGTTGTTGTTCATTCATTTCCCCCCTGCTTGCGAATAATGTATCTTATGCAGAAGGAAAAGGTCGTGACTTAACAATTAACAAGATTGATACACAAATGTAATCTTATTAAAATATATACTGAATATTCCGTATTATAAAATAATAACAAGGAAAGCAAATGATTATTCACCTGTTTCCGAGAAAGGAGAAGTCAAGGAACATCATGAAATGCTTAAAAAAAATAACCCTGTTTCTCTTCTTCGCTTTTTTGTCCATTGTACCAGTGTTCCCCGACATCGCTTCCGCCTCCTCCCCTTCATTCACCCCCAATCAGCTGAAAGAAATCGCCAAAGCGAAGCAAAAAACCCGGTATGTCGCCACGCACTGGGATGAAATCAAACAAGCAAAGAATCCGGTTTCTGGCACAGTCTCGATTGAATCCGTCGGGCAGGCAGGGGATATTCTCGTCACTTTGGACGGAACGAGCAGTTCATCCATGTGGGCGGGCGGTCATGCGGGAGTCGTTTCCGACGTGAGCGGATATGTCGTCGAATCGTTTGGCAACAAAGGGGATTTGAACGGTGTCCGGCATTGGCCGAATGACTGGGATACACGCTATAATCAGGTAAAAGGGCTCAGAGTGAACGGAGCCGCTTCCGGGGACTATGCTTATGCCGCTTCATATGCAAGACAGCAAATCGGCAAGCCTTATAACTACAATTTTTTCAATATTACAACAACCGGTTCATTTTATTGCTCCCAACTGGCTTGGCGCGCTTTTTACAATCTGGGTTATGATCTGAACGACGGCGGTGCGGTCTGGCCCGTTGACCTGATTGAAAGTCCGCTCACTTACGCCTTTTATTCAAAGGGTTGATGTCAAACGGGGCCTTTTTTCCTCTTTCGGGTGAAAAAAGGCTCCGCTTTCGCTCATCACAATGAAGGAGGTCGCCATGTTTCGGTTTCGTTTTATCCTGGTGCTGGTGTTGGGATTATTGCTTCTTTCCGCTGCCTGTTCCCGAGACGCACTTCCGCTCCGGCATGCAAGACTGGCTGTGATCTACACCAATGCTGCCAAAAAGGAAAGCGCATTGATGCTGCTGGATGCAAAGGGAGAAGCAATCGGCGAGATCCCGATCAAGGCAATGGGGATCTTTCAAATCGAAAAATCAGACAAAAACGGATTGCTTTTACCCGAGCGGTTTGGCCGATCTCTCATCATCCTCTCCCCGGAAGGCAAGCTGCGAACGGAACAAACAAAAGAGTTTCCGATCTTTGTCAAACAAAGGGACGGAGTGACTGTGTCCGCCTTTAATACAACACTCCATTCCAACACCCTGGAAATCGTGCAAAACAACCAGCGCAAACAACTTCAGCTTCCCGGATTCCTGCGAACGGCTACTTGGGATGATACATATGTTTATGTGTTCTCTTCCTTGATTGAAGCGAAAAGGGCCGTTTTGTATGTGGTCGATCGGCAACGCGGAAAAGTAGCCCAAACCGTCCCGCTCGCCATCGATCTGGCTGATGACCTGAAAATCGTCGGTCACGACTTGCTTATCCCCTCAACCGATGAACAGAAAAAAATGGCCATATATGATCTGGAGAAAAAGCGAATCCGCTATATCGAACTTCCGTTTGCCAAACCGCAGTACATTTTGCCCGTCGCCAATGAAATCTGGATTACCCATAAACAGCAGGCGGTTCTCACTGTTCTCGATCCCGATGCTGATCAGGTGAAACGAACGCTTGCCGTTTCACAACCGATATTTCAAGCAAAACAGGATGCCCAACACCTCTATATCCTGTCCCAGTCTGACAGTGCGGAAACAGCCGGCGTACTTGGCGTCTACGATAAAAAACATTTGCATCAGATAAAGCGGATTTCCCTGCCGCGCAAAGGTGAGATGCGCATTCAGGATTTTGCCTTGCTTCCCTGAGCGAAACCGCGGGCATGGCAGATGGCTGGCCACACTTCTTCAGAAAAAACCCTGTTGCTCAAGTGTCAACAGGGTTTTCGCACTAATCAAAGCTTTTCGATTCAAGATTTTCTTCCTGCAGGTACTCGTAAAGTGCCCTTGTCTCCGGATTGCTCGAAAAGTCAGGGCGGTTGACCAACTCCTGGGCATCGGCACGGGCAATCTCCAGTACACGCAAATCCTCATTCAAATCGGCAATTTTAAACTCGGGCAGACCGCTTTGCTTCACCCCGAGAAAATCTCCCGGCCCCCTCATCTCCAAATCGCGCCGGGAAATTTCAAATCCGTCGGTTGTTTCCGTCATGATCCTCATCCGCTCAACACCCGTTTCCGATTTGGGATCGGCCACCAGCACGCAAGTCGCCGTACCGCCGCCCCGCCCGACCCGTCCGCGCAACTGATGCAACTGCGCCAGTCCAAAGCGGTCCGCGTCATATATCACCATCACCGTGGCATTGGGGACGTTGACTCCCACTTCGACGACCGTGGTGGATACGAGCACCTGAACCTCATTGGCGGCAAAATGGGCCATTACCTCTTCCTTTTCGGCAGAGGACATCCGTCCGTGCAGCAAACCGACACGAATCGGGGCCAGGGCCATTGTCAACTGACCATAAACCTCTTCGGCGTTTTGCAGATCCAGTTTCTCCGATTCCTCAATCAAAGGGCAGATCACATATGCCTGCCGGCCCTTCCGGCACTCTTTTTCGATAAAATTGACAATCCTGGGCCAAATCTCCTTTTTTACCCAATAGGTATCGACAGGCTGGCGCCCGGCAGGCATTTCGTCAATGGTGGAAACATCCATCTCTCCGTAGTACGTGATCGCCAGCGTACGCGGAATCGGCGTCGCCGTCATATGAAGAACATCCGGCACTTCCCCTTTTTCGCGAAGGGTAGCCCGCTGTTTGACACCAAAGCGGTGCTGTTCATCGGTGATCACCAGACCGAGATTGTGAAAGGTGACCCCTTTCTGAATCAAGGCATGCGTTCCGACAGCGATATCAGCCAGGCCCATTTGGATCTGCCCCAAGGCATCCCGCCTTTCCCGGGCCGTCATCCTGCCTGTCAAAGCGACAATTTGCAAACCCAGCGGGGAAAGCAGCTGCTTGAGCGAGGCAGCATGCTGATCTGCCAAAATCTCCGTCGGCACCATCAGTGCTCCCTGATAACCGCTGAGATAATTGGCGTAAAGGACAATGGCTGCCACCACGGTTTTTCCGGAACCTACATCTCCCTGCAACAGGCGGTTCATCTGAGACGTGGAGCGCAGATCAGCCAAAATTTCCTGCACCACCCGCCTTTGCGCGTTGGTCAGCGGAAAGGCCAGCCGGTCGATAAATTCCTCCACCTTTTCCTCGGCAAAGGAATGGGCGATTCCTGTGTTCTCCATCCGTGCCTGTTTCTTCAGCCACATCATCTTCAATTCATATAAAAAAAGTTCCTCATACACCATCCGGCGGCGCGCTTGCCGGCCTTCTTCCCTCCCTTTTGGAAAATGAAGGAAGTACATCGCCCGCGGCCTGGAAATCAGCTTGTAGCGCCGCCGCAATTCCTCAGGCAGGATCTCCTCAATCCGGTTTCCATAACGGATAAACGCTTCATGAATCAGCTTGCGAAGCCCGTTCACTTTCACGGAACCGGTGACGGAATAAACCGGTTCGAGCCGGCCGACATGCTTTTCCTGTTCCGCTTGGGAGAGAAAGGTGCGATCAACCGTAATCTGCAACCGATGCCGATCCCATTTTCCTGATACAACGATGATTTGTCCCGGATTGATTTTTTCACGCAAATAAGCCTGATTAAACCAAATCAGGTTTACATGAATTCCGTTGACATCAATTTTGGCGGACATGCGCGATTTTTTCTTTCCATACCATCTCACGCTGGGCTGTCCGTAGACAATCCCCCGGACGGTAACCCGCTCATCCTGCTCCGCTCGCGTCAAATCACTGATACGGTAATCCTCGTAGCGGTATGGGTAGTACTCCAACAGGTCGGCGATGGATTCGATTCCGAGCTCGGACAGATTCTCTTTTCGCTGCTGACCGACACCGGGCAGGTTTTCCACTGGAATTTCCGTCAGTTTCATGATTGCTTATTTTCCCGCTCCAAAAATTTTTCGTTCCAGCTCCTGCCCTGTCGGGGTGGCAGCCAATCCGCCCAACGCCGTTTCTTTAAGCGCAACCGGCATCATCTGCCCGATCTTGAACATCGCCCCGATCACCTCGTCGGTCGGAATGATGCTTTTCACTCCGGCCATGGCCATATCGGCTGCAACCATGGCAATCGCCGCCCCCATCGCATTTCGTTTGACACAAGGCGCTTCCACCAAGCCCGCCACCGGATCACAGACGAGTCCGAGCATGTTTTTCAAAGCAATCGCCACCGCTTCCCCTGACATCGTTGGCGTTCCGCCCGCCATCTCCACGACAGCTGCCGCTGCCATCGCCGTTGCCGAACCCACTTCGGCCTGGCAACCCCCGGCTGCACCGGCGATGCAAGCGTTATTGGCGATACAAAACCCGATCGCTCCCGCCGTAAACAAAGCACGTACCTTTGTTTCCCGATCGGAGCCCAGTTTTTCGGCCGCGGTGGAAATCGCCCCCGGCAAAATGCCGCAAGCTCCGGCCGTCGGTGTTGCCACAATCGTCCCCATCGCTGCATTCACTTCGGAGACTGCCGTCGCTCTTGAAACCGCATTCAGAATGGTCGAACCCGATAACAGAACGGGTGCGTTTTCTTTATATTCGTTGATTTTACGGGCATCGCCGCCGGTCAATCCGCTATGTGAGCGAATCTCTTCGGTCAACCCCCGTTCGATTGCCTGTTCCATTACGGTCAGGTTGTGTTCCATCCCCGCAAAGATCTCTTCCCGCGGACGGTTCATCACTTCGATTTCGTGCAAAATCATGACTTCGGATATTTTGAGTCCTTCCTTTTCTGCTATTTCCACTAATTCAGCTACTGTGCGAAATTTCATCTTTTCCCGACCCCTTTTCCCACAGAAAACCGCCGGTCCTTCCTGAGGCGGCGGTTTTTATTCCATCATATTATAAGATCGTTACAGCATGAATCCCAGGCAAATTGCCAATTTTATGTTGCACTTCCATTTCCACCGGCTGATCGGTCTCAATGGACATCAAAGCTTGTGACCCTTTCTCTTTGCGTGACACTTGCATAAACGCAATATTAATCTCGTGTTCGGCCAACACACTTGCAACTTTGGCCACCGCACCATACTGATCCTGGTGCAATACCAGCAAAACCGGATCATTGCCGGACAAGCTCAGTTGAAAACCGTTCAGCTCGACGATTTCCATTTTTCCGCCACCGATGGAAATCCCGACCACTTCAACGCTTCCCTGCTCATCTTCCAGATAGATTCGAGCAGTATTGGGATGATCCGGCACTTCATCCGATTCGACAAAGGTGATCTCGATTCCCTCTTCTTTCGCGATCTCAAGGGCGTTCACAATCCGCTTATCGAATGTATCAAAATCGAGCAAACCGCCGGCAATGGCCACATCCGTACCATGGCCGCGATACGTTTGGGCGAATGATCCGTACAAGGTGATAACGGAGCGCTTCGGCTTGCGGCCAAAAATGGTTCTCGCCGCCCGCCCGATCCGGGCCGCTCCCGCCGTATGCGAACTTGAAGGCCCGATCATCACCGGACCGATAATATCAAATACGGTACGATATTTCATATGACATCCCAACCTTTTGCGACAACGTTCCCAGATTAAAGCTGCTCCAGCGGCACCAACAGGCATCCGACTGTCCCCGGACCCGCGTGGGTTCCAACCGCCGGTCCGATGTCAACCACAATCTCTTCTCTTACATCATACATCATTTTTACCTTGTTCAGCCAGGTCTTGGCATCTTCTTCCTGATCCGCATGCAGAATCGCCGCATAGACCGGGCCGACCGGAACTTTCTGCTGCAAAAGTTCAAACACTTTGCTGAAGGCCTTGTTTTTGCCGCGCGCCTTGTCAATCGCCGTTACCTCACCATCTTCGCTGATGGAAATGATCGGCTTGATACTGAGAAGCGAACCGACCAGCGCGGCCGCTTTCCCGATCCGGCCGCCCTTCTGCAAGTATTCAAGCGTATCGACCAGCGCCACCAGGCCCTGCTTTTCGCGAACCCGATCTGCCAGCTGCACCAGTTCATCCAGTGTTTTTCCCTCTTTTGCGGCCCGGGCGACCAGCACGACAATCACCCCGAGAGCATAGGCAACCGATTTGGAGTCATATACCATAATCTCCGCATCGGGATACTCTTCCTGGACTATCGCTTTGGCCAGCATGCAGGATTGGTAAGTGCCGCTCATTTTCGAAGAAATATGAAGGGAAAAGATTTGCTTTGCCCCGCTTTGAATCGCTTTGCGATAAAACTCGGCAATCTCCAGCGGCGAAGGTTGGGAAGTGGTTGGCAACTCGGTAATCTCTCTCATTTTTTGATAAAATTGCGACGGAAACAAATCAACCCCGTCCAAATAAGATTGCCCCGCCAGATGAACTTTGATCGGGACAACGGAAATGTCCAAGGCTTCCGCCAGATCTTTGGGAATATCGGCAGTACTGTCGGTTATGATTTTCACCTGCCCCATCAAACACCCTCCTTTCTTTACTCAACGGCAAACAGGTAATAATAAACCGGTTGTCCTCCCTGATGCACTTCAAATTCGATCTCGGGATAGATTTGCGAAAGTGACTCAACCAGTGCATGCGCCTGTTCTTCGGTCACATCCCGGCCGTAGATCACTGTCACCACATCCGCTTCCTCGCCGATCATTTTTTGCAGCAGGGCTTTGGCCGTTTGCACCATGTCCTGGCCGACGATTTCGATTTTGCCCTCTTGAATGCCGAGGAAATCCCCTTTCCTGATTTCCTGCCCATCCACTTGTGAATCGCGGATCGCATAAGTGAGTTCCCCCGAGCGCACCGCCCCAGAAGCCGTCGTCATGTTCTGCTCGTTCTCCTCGGGGCTTCGCTCCGCACTGAAAGCGAGCAGTGCAGCCAAGCCTTGCGGGATGCTGCGGGTAGCGATCACCGTGACGGGTGTATCAACAATTTGGCTCACCTGCTTTGCCGTCAAAACGATATTCTTATTATTCGGCAAGATCACAATATGTTCAGCTTCAATTTTTCTCACTGCATCGACCAGTTCTTCCGTACTCGGGTTCATCGTCTGGCCGCCTTCCACCACCTGATCGACGCCCAATGAACGGAAAATGTCGACAATTCCTTTTCCGGCCGCCACTGCCACAATGCCGTACTTTTTCTTTTCCGCCTTCTGCTCCCCACCGGTCTGCACAGGGGTGGAGGCAGCGCTTTTTCCTTCCGTCACGCTGGCGTATTGTTCGCGCATGTTGTCGATCTTGATGCGGATCAAATCGCCGAATTTCATGGCAAAATTGAGTGCATCCCCCGGGTATTCGGCATGGATATGTACTTTAACCAATTCATCATCAGCTACGACCAACAGCGAATCCCCGAATTGCTCCATGCTTTTGCGGAATTTGGCTTCATCAAACGCTTCGGTTTTGCGTCGCGTCGTTTTCAAATTGATAATAAATTCGGTGCAATACCCGTGTTCGATTTGCGAAGCATCCATTTTCGACTGGGCGTTATCGTGAGCAAGGGAAGCGAGCGATTCCGTGTCGAGTTTCGCTTGCGGAGCATCGGGGGCAATCTCTTCACCCTTCAAGGCAGCCAGCATTCCCTCATAGATATAAACCAGGCCTTGTCCTCCGGCATCCACTACTCCCGTCTGCTTCAAAACGGGGAGCATTTCCGGGGTGCGGGCAAGCGTCCGCCGTGCTTCATTCAACACCGTCTCCATAATCACAGCGGTGTCTTCCGTCGTCCACGCTTTTTTCATACCGGCGTCAGCCGCTTCGCGCGCCACTGTCAAAACTGTGCCCTCCACCGGTTTGATCACTGCCTTGTACGCAGTTTCAACTCCCCGCTGAAAGGCATCAGCCAATTGATGAGCGTTGATCTCCTTTTTATCGGAAACAGCCTTGGCAAATCCGCGAAACAGCTGGGACAAAATCACACCGGAATTACCGCGTGCACCCATCAGCAATCCTTTTGAAAGCGCCTCCGCCAGTTTTCCCACCGTGCCGGATGCCGCCTGTTTTTCCATCTCTTTCACACCGGATGCCAGCGTCAAATTCATATTGGTTCCGGTATCCCCGTCCGGTACGGGAAAAACGTTCAAAGCATTGACCGATTCCACGTGTTTATTCAGATTCCCGGCACCGGAACGCATCATTTGTAAAAACAGAGCTGCATGGATTTGCTGTGTCAACAGTGTTCCTCCTTACTCTTCATTGACCAGGCGAACTCCCTGCACATAGATGTTCACCTGACTTACTTTCAATCCGATCATCTGATCCAGCGTATACTTCACCTTGGATTGCACATTGTGTGCCACTTCGGAAATTTTGGTTCCATAGCCCACGATGATGTACAGATCGATCACGACTTCTCCGCTCTCCGTGCGCACTTCGATCCCTTTGCTTAAATTCTCCCTGCCCAAAAGTTCCGTAATTCCGTCTTTTAACTGGCTGCGCGAAGCCATCCCAACCAAGCCGTAGCAGTCCATGGCCGCAATTCCGGCAACCGTTGCAATCACTTCATTGGCCACTTGGATTTGACCGAGTTCCGTCGAAACTTCCAAGCTCATTCCAATTCCTCCCAGATGAGGTTTTCCATGCTTTGCTAGGACAATTGTACAATAATACCTAAATGAATAAAAGCTTAACAACATTCATCATACTGGACTCGCTCTCTCCTTGCAAGTAAAGTTCAGGTATGCTAAAATGTGCTGGTGTTTAGTCCTTATTCCGTTACCGTAAAGAGAAGAGTCCTCTCTTGCCTGAAATGTACCCTGACGGAAGATACTTTCGGCAGGGGATGATGGTATGGAACGAAGAGGAGGTGTAAGAATGGCTCGTCGTTGCTTTATCACTGGAAAACAAGGCCACACCGGAAACAAGGTAAGCCACTCCAACCGCAAAACGAGAAAAAAATGGGGTGCCAACGTACAAAAAGTGCGCATTCTCGTTGACGGCAAACCGAAACGCGTATATGTGAGCACTCGTGCCCTCAAATCCGGTAAAGTGACTCGCGTATAACCGAAAAAGAAAAAAGCACCGATTGGGGTGCTTTTTTTATTTGGCCATTAATCTTTTTTGAATGCCGCTAGCAAAACCTTAACGAAACCGCCCAGGAATTTCGGTAGCTTTATGGTATAGAACTTCACCAACATTCACCCCTTACGCTGCAATGATAAAAGATAATGACCGTGTTTTCTTCATCTTATTTATATTCTATAGAGTTCAATGTGTACCTAGAACAGGAGAAAAAATTGCTTGGGGTGAACGCCATATTCCTTAGCGGTCGCGGCTTTCGACCAGCAGGCATTTTCCCGAACGGATCGAGACCCAGCCGGATCCGCTTGCCAATTCATTGCTGATCCCGCGTGTGAATCCGCGATAAAGCGTTTCATTTTTCAGAGGGTATTTTAGCCCGTCTGTCACAATTCCCGTCACTTCTCTGGAAACCGGAATCAAAGAAATGTAGGGGAATTCTCCTTGCCTCAACTCGATTTTACCCGGGCCGGAAAAAAAGCGGACCCGGTTGCTGGAATGGAGCAAAACCCCCCGGGTCCCACGGGCCTCCAGCCATTCCAGAAGCCCCACATTGGCAAGCAAATGATCGAGGCGGGCTCCACCCAGCGCTCCCAAAATGAGCACTTCCCCTCCGGTTTGGTGCTCAAGCGCCTTTGTGAGGGCATAATGCAGGTCGGTTTCCTCCTTTTCCGCCGGCAATCGCTCCACCTCGATCCCCGACTGCATCAGTTCATCGGCAAACTCCTCACCGGCGGTATCAAAGTCACCCACGGCCAGGTGGGGAGTGATTCCCGCCTGAACCAGCTTTTTCGCACCGGCATCCGCCGTAATGATATAATACTTTTCCGGATCGATCAGGGCGATCTCCTCCGCCGTCAAATCTCCCCCCGCCACCACCAGCACTTTTTGCTTCAACATGATTCACTCCCGCTTTTACGATTGCCGTGTGATCAATTGCGGAGCGGAATATAGGATCAAAAGAACGGCAACGAACGAAATGATCACTTCGGGCAACAAATAGGTGACATTGTAGAGGAGTGAATAGAGGTAGACGGACTGGCCTGCCGGAGCGTATTGTTTAAAAAAGACAACCCCGGAAATAAAGTGGGACAACAGGCGAAACGCGCCGGCAAACAAAAGCCCGAAACCGGCCAGTGAAGCTTTCCATTTGCGCGCATAATGTTCGCGAATGCGAAAGAGCCCGGCCAGCCCCAAAGCGGCAAAAGCGATCGGATAATCAAGCGCCGCCTGCACCGGATGGACCACATAACCGCCGGTAATGAGCAGCAACAATCCGGACAGCAAGCCACAGGACAGTCCTGCTTTCACCCCGCGCCGGAACGAAACGGCGGCGATCGGGATCATCACCAGGGTAATCGAACCGCCGTTTGGCATTTCAAACAGTGTCAGCTTATCCAATACAGCTGCGACCGCTGTCATGATCGCCACTTCCAGCATCGTTACCAATCGTGTGGATGAATTCATGGTGTTTCTCTCCTTCTCACTGCTTAACTGCGGCTTCCCGTCCCGGCACGGCGGATGGCAGCGATGGCGGCCTCGCGGTCTTTTTGGCCAAACACCGCCGATCCGGCCACCAGCACCGTCGCTCCCACTTCAACTGCCAGCTGTGCCGTCTCCTGATTGATGCCGCCGTCCACTTCAATTTCGACCTGAAGAGATTGGGCATCGATCAGCCGGCGCAATCCGCGAATCTTGTCGAGTACGTCCGGGATAAACGCCTGCCCGCCAAATCCGGGATTGACCGTCATCAGCAAAATCAGGTCAACATCGCGCAAAATCGGTTCAATCATCGCGACCGGTGTCGCCGGATTGAGGACAACACCCGCCTTCACGCCCTGCTCCTTGATCAGGTGGACGGTGCGGTGCAAATGCCGGCACGCTTCCTGGTGAACCGAAATCAGATCAGCGCCGCTTTTGGCAAACCTTTCAATATATCGGTCCGGTTCCTCAATCATCAGGTGAACATCGAGCGGCAGTTTCGTATGAGGGCGAATCGCCTCCACTACCAAAGGCCCCATCGTGATGTTGGGTACAAAATGACCATCCATCACATCAATATGAATCCAGTCAGCCCCTGCCCGTTCCACGTCGGCAATCTCTTCCTGCAACCGGGCGAAGTCGGCCGACAGAATCGATGGCGCAATCTTGATCATGCTAATACCTCCTCGCCAGCGCATCTTTGATTTCTGCCAAAAACTGCGTATAGTTTTGATAACGCTTTTCGTCGATTTCTTGCTGCTCCAGCGCCGCTTTTACTGCACAACCCGGCTCCCCGGTGTGCAAACAGCCGCGAAACCGGCATTCCGGTGCCCGCTCGCGAATTTCGGGAAAATAATCGCCGAGCTCTGTCGGTTCAAATCCCTGAAAAGTCAATTGGCTGAAACCGGGTGTATCCGCCACTTGTCCGTTTGTCTCCATGGGCAACAATTCCACCGTTCTCGTTGTATGGCGCCCGCGGGCGATTTTTTTGCTCACTTGTCCGGTCAAAAGCTGCATTCCCGGCAACAGATGATTGAGGAGTGAACTTTTTCCCACTCCCGATTGGCCGGCGAACACGGATACCTTTCCGGCCAGCACCGCCTTCAGTTCATCCATGCCTTCTCCTGTGACGACGCTGGTCGCGATTACCTTGTAGCCGGCCGGCCGGTAAATCGCGCTGATCCGTTCAATTTCGCCGTTGTTCTTCAATAAATCCCTTTTTGTGAGAACTATCACAAGATCCAGTCCTTCACGCTCCCCGTGCACGAGGAAACGATCGACCGGCATTTGCTGAAACCGAGGCTGCCGCAAAGAACAAACAACCACCGCCTGATCGACATTGGCGATGGGTGGACGAATGAGTTCATTGCGACGGGGCTGAACGGAGGTCACCACGCCTTCGTTCTGCCCCGTCTTTTCAAACTCGACGATATCGCCGACCAGCGGGGTCAGCTTCTTCTTGTCAAACTTGAACACCCCGCGCGCCCGGCACTGGAGCATATCGCCCCCGTCCGTGCGCACGTAGTAAAACCCGCTGATGGCTTTTACAATTTGCCCGACAGGCATATAAGACCTCCTTTGTCAAAGTTTGATTACCAACCTGGAACCAATTCACACTTTGGTTCATTCGCAATATAACTGTAAACCTTCACGACTCCGCCCTTTTTAATGAAAGTACCCGCTTCCGGCTCCTGCCTAAAGATATGGGCATGACCTACACTTTGCCCGGCCGGATCCGGACATCTGTACAGTTCGACTTTATAGGGCTTATCTGCCAATTTGCTGCTGTGAACGGCAGATTCAAACTTTCCATAATAATTGTCGACTATAGCCCCCTCCACACCTACATAAATTTTCACTTGCGTGTTTGCGGGGTCGTCTACCATCGTTCCGTTCCGTGGCTCTTGATCCCAAATTTGCCCCGGTTGGACTCCTTCTTTCGGTTTTGGTATGATTTTGGGCTCTGGAAAACCGTTGTCCGCCAACCATTTTTTAGCTTCATCCAAGTTCGTGAACAATTCCATTTTCACCGGTTTTCCAGTATTTTCCGTCACCGTCTGATCTTCACTTCCGCCTGAGAATAAGCCCCAGATCGTGTCAAAGCCCCATATGGTCAAAACCAGGATGATGATAATTGTAATGAGGCCAAACAAAAGTTTTTGCCACCAAGGCAGATTGGCTTGCACATTTTCCAGCCAAACGACCGTGCGCTGGAACATGGTACGCTCGCTGTCGTTGGGAGCACTCTTCAGCCGTTCGAGATTGGCCAGCGTTTTGTCACCGAGCGCGTTGGAAGCGACCTGCCCTTTACGCTGACCGCTGCGAATTTCCGGACGCTGGATCGGCGAGTGATAAGAAGGTGGTTCAACAGCGGTTGCCACCGGGGATTCGCCTTCCTCATCCTCCGAAAGCGGAATGGTTTGATAAAGATCGCGCTGTGTCGGTTTGGAACGGGTTCCGGCCCAGTTGGCTTCCAGGCGGGGCCCGATATTGGCTGCCTGCTGGATCGCCTTCAGCATCTCGCGGGCGGAGCTGAAGCGTTTGTTAGGGTCTTTGTCCAATGCGCACAGGATCACTTCCGCCAGCGCATCGGGAATGTTCGGATTGATTGAGCGCGGATCTTCCGGAATCTCCTGCAGGTGCTTCAAAGCAATGCTGATCGCGGAGTCGCCGTCAAACGGCAGGCGGCCTGTCAGCATTTCATACAGGACAATCCCCAAGGAGTAGAGATCGGATTTTTCCCCGATCACACCTCCTCGCGCCTGTTCCGGTGAAAAATAATGGACAGAACCCATGACGGAACCTTCTTGGGTAATCGTAGAGGAACTTGCCGCCCTGGCAATCCCGAAGTCGGTCACTTTCGCTCTTCCATTGGCTCCGAGCAGGATATTATGCGGTTTGATATCGCGGTGGACAATCTGATTTTCATGGGCATGAGCCAAACCGTCGCAGATTTGGATCGCGATGGCGGCCGCTTCCTGCGCCGGGAGCGGTCCCCGTTCCTGAATGTATTGTTTCAGCGTCGGCCCTTCAACCAGCTCCATGACAATGTAATGAGTATAATGATCCTTCCCCACATCATACACATTGACAATATTGGGATGGGACAAGCTCGCGGCAGCTTGTGCTTCCCGGCTAAAACGACGTATAAACTCCGAGTCATTACTGAGGGAATCACTTAACACTTTAATCGCGACATAACGGTTTAACAGCAAGTCTTTTGCTTTGTATACGACCGCCATTCCACCGCCGCCGACACGGCTGACTATTTCGTAACGTCCCCCCAGCTTCTTCCCTTCCATCTGCATGGTCACCTGTTCCTCCTTGAACCCAATTAAGATGTAGCTGACCCACCTGTATGTCTTAGAAGAATTAGGGAAATGTTATCCGCCCCGCCGGCTTCCAAAGCTAATTCGATCAATTTATCGGCTTTTTCGTCCAGCGTCATGGATGTAGATGAGAGGACAAGTCCAATCTCCCTTTCGCTAACCATCGTGGTGAGTCCATCGGAACACATGAGGAAAATATCGTCCTTGCTCCATGGTGTATTTATCAGATCGACTTCGACATCTTCATTTGTACCGACAGCTCGAACGATCATATTGCGCAGGTGATGGTTGCGCGCTTCTTCGGCCGTGATTTGTCCATTCTTTCGCAGAATGTTGACATACGAATGATCCTCGGTCAGTTGATACAGCCCGTTTTTGTGCAGCATGTAGGCGCGGCTGTCCCCAACATGAGCCAGAACCACTTCGTGTTGATCGACGATCGCGGCGATTACCGTCGTGCCCATGCCGGATAACTGGCTGTTCTGCTCGGCCATCCTGAATACTTTCTCATTGGCCTTTCCTACGGCATGCAGAAGCAGATCGCTTTTTTCATCAGTCGAAACATCCAGGTTTTCCGCCCGGAGCACCTTTTCAATGGTGTCGACCGTTTCGCGGCTGGCTACATCGCCAGCTTGATGACCGCCCATTCCGTCGGCGACGATCGCGATCACAGTTCCCGATTTGGTCAAAACCAGGCCTGTGCTGTCTTCATTCAGGTCACGCACACGACCGATGTCAGTGCGCCGTGCAAGCTCCATTCCGGTTACCCCTTTCCCTTTCTAGTATTCCCTGTATTGACCTTTATCAAGAGGAAATCCCGTAGACCGATTCATTGCCGGATCGATTGCTGCCTTTTTTCTTTTGTTGAAAAAGGTATTCATATCATTTCTGTTGAAAAAGGTGATAGGCGAAACGAAATCGTCAGAAAACCGCTGAAGCTCTCCTAGCTCAGACGACTGTGTTTGGCACGAAGTTGTCCACACGCTGCATCGATATCATGCCCGTGTTCCCGGCGAATCGTGGTATTCACATGATAGGAATCCAGGATTCGCTTAAATTCGAAAATTTGCTTTCTCGGTGTACGTGTGTAATTTCGCTCCGGAACATAGTTTACCGGAATGAGATTGACAAGGCAATTCATCCCTTTAAGCAGTTTGCCCAGTTCATGAGCATGTTCGCTTTGGTCGTTTTTCCCGCCGATCAGGGCATACTCAAAAGTGAGTCTACGCCCGGTTTTTTCCAAATAGTACCGGCATGCGTCCAATAATTCCGCCAATGGATAACGCCGGTTGATCGGCATGAGCTTGGACCTGAGTTCGGTATTGGGAGCATGAAGGGAAATCGCCAGGCCTACCTGCCAATTTTCGTCGGCAAACCGGTAGAGATTGGGAACGACTCCGCTGGTGGATACCGTGATATGGCGCTGGCCAATATTGAGTCCGTGCCCGTCATTGATTATGCGAACAAACTTCATCGTCGGTTCATAATTTTCAAATGGTTCACCCGAACCCATCACCACAACCGATTTGACCTTTTCAGATGACGGATCAAGATATTTCTGCGCCATAACCACTTGTGCCACGATCTCGCCGGCGCTCAGATTTCGCTTCAATCCTCCGAGTGTCGAAGCGCAAAAAGTGCAACCGACCCTGCATCCCACCTGTGTCGTCACACAGACGCTGATCCCGTAGTTATGACGCATAATCACGGTTTCAATCGCATGTCCGTCGTGAAGACCGAACAGAAACTTCACCGTTCCATCGCGGGATACCTGAGTCGTAATCACTTGAAGCGGCATCAGGTGAAAGAATTCACTTAATTCTGCACGCATGTTTTTCGGCAAATTTGTCATGTCGCCAAACGAATCGACGCGTTTGACATAGAGCCAATCCATGATCTGGTTGGCTCGCCATTCGGGGTGACCGTGGCGAGTCATCCAATCTTTCCATTCCTGATAAGATAAATCATATGCAAAAGTTTTCACCATTCATTCTCACCAATTCTTCGAAAACTGCCTTACGTCAATAAAAAGCAGGGTTCTCCCTGCATCAAAACTTTTCTTATTATATCATAGTACAATCCAAAAAAAAGGGACAGGTCGTGAAGATTTTTTCGCACCCTCCATGTCCCTGCGCTGTTCATCCCCTAACTGGATTCCAGGCCGATGCGTCTGAGCGTAACTTTGTAATGAATTTGGATCGGTATGTTTGCATATCGGCTTCTCCATTGCATTTTCTCATAGAATTTCGGATAGAAGGCGTGCACATAATTCCCGATCCCCATCACATCGACGCGAAACTCTTTTTGTGAACGCTCGACCAGTTTTTTGGCAATCTTCTCATATTCCCTGGCAACCAATTGGCTCAGTTGTTGGTAGGTTGATTTTTCTGTGATCTGGATCGGACAAGTTTTTTCATTAATTTCTCCTTCTATTTTCACCTGTATGTCAACTTTCCCGTTTTTTACTGTGATCTTTCTGCGGGCATTTTCCGGATGAAAAAAGAAGGTTCCTTCTGCCTTCCCGCAAGGGACGGACAGATCAGCTCCGGAGCGCTGTCTGCGGATATGCATGATCGGGGTGAGCAATCTCTCATCTAATACTCCGACCATGCGATCCCCGCGAAACACAGCCATCCCTTCCCAGTCAAACTGCTCTTTCTGCGCCTTAAACATATTGATCAACGGATTTCGCTTTTGCGGATTGGACAATTCAATCATCACTTGGCCCAGCTCAATCGTCGGGAGTTTTCCTATTTTCACTCCGGTATCGATCTGATCACGAAGGTAATCGGTCGGAATCGGTTCCAATCCGACCTGCGTTTTCATGGCTTCCCTCGCTTTGCCATCGATCACAATCGGCCACATGTGCCTGCGGATTTCCGGGCTGCGGCGCAAAGCGTCCAGATGCCTTGAAATCCCTTCTTTTGCCACATCCTTGCTTAACAGCAACGTTTGCAAATGCCCCAGGAAGATCGGATTGTTTACCTTGCTTTGCAATTCGCTTAAGGCATCTCTCAGCGTTTCCCCCTCAGCGGTGAACGATTGAACGGCGCCGGGGCCGCCTTTTCCCCCACCGCCGCCACCTCCGCCACCTCCGCCGACAATTTGCCCGGGACTGGGGACTTGTGCGGTTACCTCATATCCCTTTTTTCCTTTGTCAATTGCCAGGGAGACAATCACCGCCCGCTTTTCAATTTCAATACTGTCCCAACAACCCGTCAGCAAGAACAAACTGAGCAAAACGATAAACCCCTTAGCGCGAAGAAGATATTTCACGCGGCATTTCCCCTTTCTTGCGACGCAGGATGGCAATCACAAGCAGCAAAATGGGCAAACAGTCCGTAAGAAAACCGAAAATTCCAACTCGTTCCGCATATTTGCCCACTTCCCCCATATTTTCTGGAGCCATAGCCATAACATAAAGAACCGGGGCAAAAGCAAAGGCGATCCAGCGGCGATACCGTCCTTTCAGTCGGAAAAATTCGATCACCATCTGCACAGTACAGGCATACAGATTTAACACTGACGTAAATACGAGCACCAGCCAAATCGACAGAATGGCCGACTCCAACCGTTCAAACAGCATGGCATGAAGCCGGATCACTTTTCCTGTTTCCAATACGGGATACATGACCCGAACCAGTTCATCTTTGCCGAAAATGGATAATGTACCCACACATTTTATCCAGTAAAGGACAATAATTGTTCCAATGGCGAATAAATGGGCTTTCCACGCTTTCATCGGTTGTTTGTAAAATCCGGAAAACATCAGGAGCACACTGTACCCGGAGTAAGCAAAAGCGCCGCTTAGCATTGCTTTGGGCAACTGTGAAGTGTTCATTTGCAGCAAAGGCAGGAGATTGGTACTCTCTCCCCGTTGAATGAAAGCAAATATTTCGATGACTAATGGGAGGAAATTCAGCAACATCAATAGCTCATTATATTTGGCCACGATCCCGAATTCACTGCCCGCCGCAATGGCAACCGAAATAAGCAGAACCAAGATTACCGCTTCAATTGGCGTATTCACCAAGACCGCATTCACCATCGCTTCTCCAAATATACGGACACTCATGGAGATGCCCGATACCAAGTAAAGGGCGATGATCAACAAGACAATGATAGTCAGGAATCTGCCCAACCAGTGGCTCCTCCTGCTTCCCAAGATCTCGGGAGCAAACTGGACAATGGTCTGCCCTGGAAACCTCATGCAAAGAGCAGTCAGCAAGGCGATGATAATTCCGACAAAAATCCCGCTGACGATAATAATCCAGCTCATGTCATTACCACTGACTTCCGCCACATCGCGCGGCAAACTGAGTACACCAACCCCATAGATGGTGGAAACAACTATGGTAAAAGCCTGATACACTGTAATACTGTATCTCGTACCATCTGTTAATTGCTGTTGATTCATTTTTCTCCCCCGCCTTGTCTTACAACATCGTTTACCTTGTAAATCTCCGGCCGTTTTTTCATCCAGGGCCACGGAACACGGATCAAAGTATCTTTCAACGCTTTTAAATTAAGCGGTGCAAACGGGGACATATAGGGAACGCCAAATGAACGGAGCTGCACCAGGTGAAGGATGATCAGCATCATGGCGATCATGATCCCGTACAGTCCAAAGGCTGCGGCAAACATCATCATGGGAAAGCGCAACAACCGAACCGAGATGGCAGCGCTGTAACTCGGATTGGCATAGGAACTGATGGTGGTCAGCCCGACGACAATGACAAACGCAGGTGAAATCAATCCGGCCTGTACCGCCGCCTGTCCGATGACCAAACCGCCGACAATTCCGATGGTCGGCCCGATCGGCGAAGGCAAGCGGATACTCGCCTCACGCAAAATCTCCACACTGATTTCCATCGACAACGCTTCCAAAATCGGTGAAAAAGGCACGGTGGCCCGGCCGGCCGCCATGGCGATCAACAGCTTTGAAGGAACCATTTCAGGATGGAAGGAAACGAATGCGATATACAGGGACGGCAGCAAAAGCGCAATAAACAGACTGAGTAAGCGGATAAACCGCAAAAAGGTAGCGATCAGATACCGCTCATAATAATCTTCCGAGCTGTAATAAAACTGGCTGAATACAGCCGGGGCAATCAAAGCATAAGGGCTGCCGTCCACAAGGATGGCAAACTGTCCTTCCAGCAGATGGGCGACAACCGAGTCCGGACGCTCCGTATTTTGGATCAGCGGAAACGGCGTCCACATCTGATCGACTATAAACTCTTCAACATAGCCGGACTCGAGGATTCCGTCAATCTGGATATCCTGAATGCGCTTTTCAGCTTCTTTCACGACTTCTTCATCGCAAACACCTTCGATATAAAGAAGAGCGACAGTGGTCTTGGTTCGTTTCCCTTTGGTAAAGTACTTGACTCTCAGGAACGGATCGCGCAACCGGTGGCGGATCATCGACAGGCTGCACACTACGGTTTCACTCATCCCTTCACGGGGGCCCCGCACGACGGATTCCGCATGGGGCTCACTCACACTCCGGGTAGTCCACCCTTTGGTTCCGACCACCAAAGCCTTACGGAAATTATCCAAAAAAACAACCGTATCCCCGGAGAGAATGGCATCAAGTGCACTCTTCATATCTTCGATCTCTTTGACCTCACCCGCCTGAACCAGATGGTTGTACACCTCATCATACAAGTCATTGACTGATTCTCGTTTATCGCTGTATTTCATCAGGGGGCGGATGATAAAGTTGTGATTGATATCTTTTTGCACCATTTCATCGAGATAGACAACCGAGGATTTCAAATCTTTCGGCACATCGATCACAAAGGTGCGCACGACCAGGTCGGAACACTCTTTCAGGATATTCTTGATAAACTCCACATTTTTGGCCTCTGTGTCAAAAATGTGCGTTTCCTCCTGAACCGCTTTGCTCAGCTGGCTTTCATTATGCTGTTCCAGCTTTTTCTGCTTCCTGCGCTCTTTTAAGCGCAAGATTCGATACGACGCTTTCTTCATTCACATCACCATTCATAACCTGCCCGACATGCATGAAAAACATGCAAAATAATACGGAATATGGAAAATGAAGACAAAAAAAACCATCCACCTGTTGCGGTGAATGGTTCAACTTGATCACACAGCCTCCATATGCCGGTTCACGCCGCCTTTTTGGTCATTCTCTTCGCTCCGGCTCCTTCCGTCGTCGTCCCGTTTCGGGCCATGTCTTCACGATGGCCGTTTGATCATCCGGGCGATAAAAAAACCGTCGCTCATAAAATGATGCGGCAGGATTTGCAGCCATCCACCGGCGATGATGGCACGCTCCCGCACGAGCGGAAGCAGGTTTTCCTGCCATTTTTCATCGGCAAAAAACTCCGGATGGCGGGATAAAAAGGCCTCGACCTGCTCCTGGTTTTCACGCGGTTCAATGGTGCAGGTGCTGTAGACGAGCACTCCGCCCGGTTTCAGAAGCGGCGCAACTGCTTCCAGCAACTCCTTCTGCATCTGCACCAGCGTGTCGATCATCCTGGCTTCTTTGCTCCATTTGATATCGGGTTTGCGGCGAATCACCCCCAGCCCGGAGCAAGGAGCATCCAGCAGAATGGCATCAAAAGTCTCCCTGGCGATCTCTTTGCCCAGCTCCCTTCCGTCCGCCTTTTTCGGAGTGACAATGGTAATCCCCAGCCGGTTTGCATTGGAAGAGATCAGCTCCAATTTATGCTCATGAATATCACAAGCCAAAATGGAACCTTCATTCTTCATCCGTTCCGCCATATGCATCGTTTTCCCGCCCGGGGCCGCACAAACATCGAGCACCTTCATCCCCGGCCGCGGATCAAGCGCCGGAGCGACCAACATGGAACTTTCATCCTGAATTGAACAGTCTCCTTCCCGGAACAGCAAGGAGAAAGCCGGATTCCCGCCTCGCTCGATCCGGATGCCGTCGGGTGAAACAGGAGAGGGGAGGGCCTTCCCCTCCTGCTGCCTTCCCCATTTTTCAATAAATTGATCCCGCGTCAGGCGCAGGGAGTTGACGCGAATGTTTACTTTGGGCGGAACATGATTGGAAGTGAACATCAGGCGGGATTCTTCTTCACCGTATACTTCTTCCATCCGGCGCACCATCCATTCCGGATGGGAATAATAAAGGGCTTTTTCCTTGATGTTCTTCGGAAAGGCGGAAGGCGTCAGTCTCTCCTTCTGCCGCAGATAGGACCGCATCACTCCGTTAACCAATCCGGAAATCCCCTTATGTCCTCTCTTTTTGGCGATCTGTACGGTTTCGTGAACGGCTGCACGGGAAGGAATTTTATCCAGATAGGCCAGTTGATAAATTCCCAGGCGCAACAGCTGGCCCACCCAGGGCTCCAATGAACCGGTTCCTTTTTTAACCAGGGAATTTAATATCCAATCAAGCGTATTCATCCGCTGAATCGTCCCGTACACCAGCTCGGTCACCAGGCGCTTGTCCCGGTCATCCAGCCCGCTTTTTTCCAGAGCATGGTTTAAGAGAAGATTGCTGTATGAGTGCCTTTCTTCATATTCAATCAGAATATCAAGCGCAACTTCCCGGGCTGTGGCTTTCTTCATTTCCGATCCCCTAACTGTTCTCCAACCGTCATCTGCCGCCCGCGCACGAATTCAGCCACCGGCATCCTGCGTTTTCCCGCCGGCTGCACCTCCTGCAACAGCAAATGTCCGCCTCCGGTCGCGACCAAAATCCCGGCTTCATCAATCTGCACCACTGTCCCGGGTTCGGCCGTGGCCTGTTTTTCAACCGGCTTCGCCCGCCAAATTTTAAACGGCTGATTCTTCCAAGTGGTAAAGGCGACAGGCCAAGGATAAAGGCCTCGCACCTGATTCCAAAGTTCCATGGCCGTGCGTGTCCAATCGATTTTTTCATCATCACGCGTAATATTGGGCGCATAGGTTACCTGACTTTCATCCTGTTTGACCGCTGTTATCTTGCCTTCCAGAAGCAGAGGCAACGTTTCCGTCAACAGTTCAGCTCCGAGGACGCTCAGCTTCTCATGCATGGTTCCGACATCATCATCATCCGTGATCGGAATGGAGCGTTGTGAAATGATATCTCCCGCATCCAGCGCTTTGACCATATACATGATCGTGATGCCGGTTTCTTTCTCCCCGTTGATGATCGCGTGATGGATCGGGGCTCCCCCACGATATTTCGGCAGGAGGGAAGCGTGGACGTTAATGCAGCCGAATTTGGGTTCCTTTAAAATAGCTTCCGGCAAAATTTGCCCGTAGGCGGCTGTGACGATCAAATCCGGCTTCAGCGACAATACTCTTTCCACCGCTTCCGGATCGCGCAACTTTTCCGGCTGGTAAACGGGCAGTCCCAGCTTTTGCGCCGCCATCTTAACCGGGGGAGGAGTCAATTCTTTCTTGCGGCCCTTGGGCCGATCAGGCTGGGTCACCACCCCGATCACATGATAGCCTTCCCGTACCAGCGATTCCAAGGAGGGAACGGCGAAATCCGGAGTTCCCATAAACAAGACTTTGACTTGATCCGTCAATCCTCTTCCTCCTCTTCATCCGGGCGGAACACGCGTTCAGCCACATCAATAAACAAAACGCCGTTCAGATGATCGATTTCATGTTGGAAGGCACGCGCCAGGTATCCTTCCGCCTCGATTTCCACCGGATTTCCGTGGCGATCCTGCCCTTTGACCTTGATCCAGTTGGCCCGGCGCACTTCCCCGAGCAGATTGGGAATGCTGAGGCAGCCTTCCGGCGGAGAAATCTGTTCTCCCTTTTTCTCGACGATTTCCGGATTTACCATTTCAATCAGCCCTTCTCCGACATCGACCACAATTGCCCGCTTCAGGATTCCGACTTGCGGCGCAGCCAATCCAACGCCACGAGCGTCATACATCGTCTCCGCCATATCATCGAGCAATTTCGCCAAGCGCGCGTGAAATTTGGTCACCGGCTTTGCCTTTTGTTTCAGGACGGGATCGGGATATTGCACAATTTTACGAATGGCCATTTTCATGAAAACTCCTTTCCCAAACAATTCCATCTCGATCTATGCTGAACCTTAAATCCCCGTCATCGATCCGCATCTCCAGTTCCCGCAAGCAAATTTTGCACTTTTCTGCGGTTACTTCATCCAAAGGGGGATATTTAATCAACATTTGCAAACGATAACGATCTTTCAGCCTCGGAATCGGCGCGGGAACGGGACCCAGGAGCCGCGTCCGCTTCGGTAAATTCTTTCCCAGAAAACGCGCCATTTCCTGTCCCTGCCGCATCAGGGAAACGCGATCCGGATGGCTTAACAAGAGGGTAAACAAGCCGTAAAAAGGAGGATATCCATGCTGTTTCCGAATGATGCTTTCCTGTCGGTAAAAACCGTCGCTGTCATGCTCAACGGCCCGTTCAATGCTGTAATGGTCAGCGCTGTATGTTTGAATGATCACCCGGCCCGGCTTTTCATGCCTCCCGGCCCGGCCGCTCACTTGCGTCAACAATTGAAACGTCCGTTCGGCAGCCCGAAAATCCGGAAGATGCAGCATGGAATCGGCGGCGATCACCCCGACCAGCGTCACCTGCGGAAAGTCCAATCCTTTGGCGATCATTTGCGTTCCCAGCAAAACATCCGCTTTTCCGGAGCCAAATGCGTTGAGCAACCGTTCGTGCGCCCCTTTCCGGCTGGTGGTGTCCACATCCATGCGAATCACACGCAGACCGGGAAAACGCCGTGCCAGTTCTTCTTCGACCCGTTGCGTACCCGTGCCGAAATGACGGATATGTTTGCTTTGGCAATGCGGACACGCCCCCGGCATCCGCTGGGCAAAACCGCAATAGTGACAACGCACCGTCCGGTTGGTCTGATGGTAGGTAAGCGAGATGTCACAGTGGGGGCAGACTAGCGCTTCGCCGCATTCCCGGCACATGACAAAAGTGGAAAAACCGCGGCGGTTGAGGAATAAAACCGCCTGTTCCCCCCGGTTGACACAGGAAAGCAATTCCTCCTTCAACCGCTCGCTGAACATGGTACGGTTTCCTTTGCGCAATTCTTCCCGCATATCGACAATCTCCATCTGCGGAAACGGTCTTCCTTTTACCCGCTCTTTCAACTGCACCCACTCATGCCATCCCTGCTGTGCGCTCACAACCGTTTCCACCGCCGGAGTGGCCGAACCGAGAACCAGGACAGCCCCATGGTGTTGTGCCCGCCACAGGGCAACGTCCCGCGCGTGATACTTCGGATTCTCTTCTTGTTTATAAGAGGATTCGTGTTCTTCGTCGATGATGATCAGCCCCACATTTTGGAATGGGGCAAAAATCGCCGAGCGGGCTCCTATTGCCACTTTAACCTTACCCAACCGGATTTTGCGCCATTCATCATAGCGTTCTCCGCCGGAAAGCCCGCTGTGCAACACGGCCACCAGATCGCCAAACCGGCTTTTAAAACGGTCGACCATCTGCGGTGTCAACGAGATTTCCGGAACCAGTACAATCGCTTCCCGCCCCTGCTGCATCACTTCGGCGATCGCCTGCAGGTAAATTTCCGTTTTTCCGCTCCCCGTCACCCCGTGAAGCAAAATGGAGCGGAAACAGCGTTCCCTGATCGGGGCCACGATCGACGCAAAGGCTTGATACTGCTCAGGCGTCAGTGGCAAAGGAGCGGTCCGCTCAAACTGGCGATGGGCAAAGGGATCGCGATACAACTCCCGTTCCTCCCATTCAAGAAATCCCGCCTCGACCAGCGTTTTTACGGTGGAACGGGCGACACCCAGTTCTGACAGCAAATCGGGCAACGCGATCTCTTGCGGCCTTTTTTCAAAAAAACGAAGCACTTCTTTTTGTCTGACCGCCCGGGCCGACAGGGAAGCAGCGGCGTTTGCCAATTCCTCCGGTTTTTTGGGCCGGACGAAGATCACTTTTTGCTTCGTGACACGATCGCCGACTCTCTCCTCCAAAACCACCCATTTCTCCTCGCTCAGTTGCCTCAGGAGAGAGGCATCCACTCCTGCAAAACGGAGAGCATCCTCCCATGCGCACTCCCCCTGCTCGCGCAGGTGAACCAATAATGACTTGGCAGAAAGGCTGAGCAGCGTTTCTTCTTTTCGCCCGGCCTCCGGGTGCAGACGGACGACTTTTTGGTAGGTTCCCTTCAGTACGGCAGGAATCATCGATTGGAGAGCGGTAATCGTACGGCACAAATACTCATTGGCCATAAAAAACCCGAGCTGCACCAGTTCCGGAGTGAGCGGGGGCGCAAAATCCATTACCTCCTGAATCGATTTCAGGCGTCCGGCAGCGGGCCGTTCTTTGATATTGACCACATAACCGATCCGTTTCTGCGGGCCAAACGGCACTTTTACCCGGCTGCCGATCTGCACCTCCGTAAAAAGTTCAGTCGGAATCCGGTAATCATAGGGACGGTCGGTGGCTTTGGCCGGTACATCGACAATCACTTCAGCAATCAAACCGGCATCAGTTCCCATGCAAGCGTTCTCCGATCAGCCGGATGATTTCCGCTGCCACTTCGGCCTTGCTCATCAGCGGCAACGACAGAACTTTTCCCTGCCGGTCATAAACCGTCACGATATTCGTTTCCGTTCCAAAGCCCGCTCCCGGTAAGGTCACATCATTCGCCACAATCAGGTCCATCCCCTTGCGCTCGAGCTTCTCTCTGGCATAATCCTCAACCCGCTGTGTTTCTGCGGCAAATCCCACGAATAGTTGATGCTCTTTTTTTCTCTTTCCCACTTCGCTGGCGATATCTTCCGTTTTCGTCAGCGTGAGGGTCAGTTGATCCGCCGTTTTTTTCAGCTTTTGCCCATGTTCCTGCAACGGCCGGTAATCGGATACAGCGGCTGCTTTTATTATAATATCGGCTTGCGGCAAATAGTGTAAAACCGCTTCTCTCATTTCCAAAGCCCGCACGACGTCGATTCTTTTCACCCTCTCCGGTGTTTGCAGCGAAACCGGACCGGCGATCAAGATGACTTCCGCCCCGGCCTTGGCGGCTGCTTCCGCCAGGGCAAATCCCATCTTGCCGGAAGAGTGATTGGAGATATAGCGCACCGGGTCGATCGGTTCCTGCGTCGGTCCCGCCGTGATCAGCACCGTTTTTCCGGCGAGCGGTTTCCCTCCGGCAAAAAACGTTTCCACCCACGAGATGATTTCCTCAGGCTCTGCCATGCGTCCTTTTCCCACATAACCACAGGCCAGATGCCCTTGCCCCGGTTCAATGAAAAAGACGCCCCGCTCTCTCAGGGTCGCGAGATTTTTTTGCACGACCGGATTTTCGTACATATGTACGTTCATCGCCGGTGCAACCACGATCGGGGCCTGCGTGGCCAATAAGGTTGTCGACAGCATGTCATCCCCGAGTCCAAGGGCCATTTTGGCAATGATATTGGCCGTCGCCGGGGCAATGATAAACAAATCGGCGTGATCGGCCAGATCGATATGGTTCACCACTTCGGGATTATATTCATCAAAGGTGTCGACTGCCACATGATGCCGGGACAAGATCTGCATTGTAAGAGGGGTGATAAATTGAGTTGCCGACTTGGTCATAATCACTCTCACATCATATCCGCGTTGCGCAAGCCCGCTGGCGACAGAAGCGGCTTTAAAAGCAGCGATCCCACCTGTGACACCGAGCACGATCCGTTTTTCCTTCATGGCAATCCCCCTCTCCCTTCCTTCGTTCCCCCGGAAAAACTGTTCGCGCTATTCATTCGGGAGATATGACATTCCGGGGTTTCAGCGCAATCCGCTTCTTCTCACAAAAAGAACAACCTTTTAAACAGGTTGCCGTCAAAAACAAGCAAAACGATCAGGGGAACCGTTTCCTCTTTGCACGTTCCCCTGATCGGCATGCCTTTATCCTTTGTGCGGATGTTCCGGCACGAGGAGATCATCGGCGATCTCTTCCAAAGCCATCCCCACATATTTTTTCGAATGCGGCTTGATTTGGGGCTCCTGCCCGTCGAGCAGTTGGCGCGCCCGCTTTGCCGCCAAAACGACCAACGAATATTTGCTGTCCGCTTTTTTCATCAACAAATCAATGGATGGATAAAGCATTTTCCTTCCTCCCATCTATTCGCTTAAGATCAGGCGGTCTTTCCGGCAATGTTCGGCCGTGATGATCGCCCGGATTCGTTCACAGGCTTGCTCCACCTCATCATTGATCACCACGTAATCGTAGCGCTCGATCTGTTTCAGCTCATCGGTTGCGGCATCCAAGCGGTGAGCCAGAGAGGTTTCCGTTTCCGTGCCCCGGTTTAAAATGCGGCGCTTCAAATCTTCAAAGGAAGGAGGTACCAGAAAAATGAAAATGCCCTGGGGAAATTTCTCCCGCACCTGCATGGCTCCTTGTACCTCAATCTCCAGTAAAATGTCCTGTCCGGAAGCCAGCGTTTCCTCGACAAACCGCCGGGGAGTTCCGTAATAGTTTCCCACATATTGCGCCCATTCAATCAGTTCGTCGTTTTGAATCATCTTTTTAAACTCGGGTACGGTCTTGAAAAAATAGTTGACTCCGTCCACTTCCGATTCACGCGGCGGGCGGGTCGTAGCGGAAATGGAATAGGTCAGTTCCGGCATTTTTTTGCGAAGTGCCGAACAAACCGTTCCCTTTCCGACACCGGACGGGCCCGAAACCACGATCAACAGTCCTTCACGCAGATAATTCGCCTTCATAGAAAAGTCCTTTCCTATTCAACAATCTCTTCATGATGTTCTTTGCTGGCCAGCCGGTGAGCCACCGTCTCCGGCTGTACCGCTGACAGGATCACATGATCGCTGTCCGTGATGATGACCGCACGCGTTCTGCGGCCATATGTAGCATCGATCAAAACACCCCGTTCGCGCGCTTCCTGAATGATCCGCTTGATCGGGGCGGAATCCGGACTGACAATGGAGACAATCCGGTTGGCCGAAACAATATTGCCGAAACCAATATTAATTAATTTGATACCCAAGTTTGAGTACCTCCTCACCCAATTTGAGATCAATCGTATTTCGAAGCAGGAATGGAAAACATTCCCGGCTCTGAAAGTTGCGCTTCATAAGGTAAAAAATACCAAATTAAAGGAATGAAAGAAAAAAAACGCATTTCCAGCCTACTAGGCTATTTTAGATCGTTTTTCCGTCCGAATCAATGTTTTACTCAATGTTTTGCACTTGTTCTCTGATTTTTTCCAGAACACTCTTACAGTCCACAACCCGGGAGCTGATGCTTGGCAGGTTCGCCTTGGAACCGATGGTATTCACTTCGCGATTCATTTCCTGCACAAGAAAATCGAGGCGGCGCCCAACCGGTTCACTTTGGGAAAGAGCCTTTTCAAACTGGCTCATGTGGCTTTTCAGTCTCGTCAACTCTTCAGTGATGTCTGCTTTTTCCACCCAGATCGCCACTTCGGTAAGCAGGCGGTCCGGATCGGTTTCCAGATCCCCCAGCATCTCCTCCAGCCTTGTCTTCAACCGTTTTTTCACATGTTCGGCCACGATCGGCGTCTCCCGTTCGATTTCCTCCACTATTTTACTCAATGTTTGCAGGCGCCCGGTCAGATCTTGCCCCAAATGATTCCCTTCCTGCTCCCTCATTTGTCTCAGCTCCTTCAGCGCCCCGTCAACCGAAGAGAGAAACGCCGCACGGTACTTTTCCACATCCCATTTCACTTCATCGATCAGCCAAAGCTCCGGCTTTTGAAGCAAATCAGCCAGGGTCAGTTCTGCCCGGATGCCCCACTCCTGTTCGGCGATTTTGCCGGCCTGCAAAAAGCCGCGCAGCAAATTCCAGTCCAATTGCACGTTGCGCTCAGGCGGCCGGATTCCTTCAATCGTGATGAAGACATCAATTCTTCCCCGCCGTGCAACCTTTTGCACCTGTTTTCGCACGAGGTCTTCCAAACAGAGCCAACCCTGCGGAATGCGAATGACAATATCCAAAAAACGATGGTTGGTCGAACGGATTTCCGTGACGAAGCGGATGCCATTTTCCTCTGCTTCCCCGTGTCCATAACCCGTCATGCTCAACACCGTTACTCTGTTTTCCATGTCTTTAAACCCTTTCATCCAATTTGTTCTCTTTCCATCATAATCAAATGAAACGTTTTCGATCTACTGTTTATCCATCAGGAGGCAGAATTCAGACATTTCAATGAACAAAAAAAGCGGCTCCCCCGAAAGATTCAGGAGAGCCGCCATAGGTGATTGGCTCCATGACCTCTTATTTTTCTTGATTTAACAGCGAATGTTTGCGCGAATAGAGGAAATACACGATCAAGCCGATGCCGAGCCAAACGAGGAATGCCACCCAAGTGATCCATTTCAGCTGTGACATCAGGAACAAACAGGCAAGCACGGCCAGACCGGGCAAATAAGGAACACCCGGACAGCGGAATGCCCTTGGCAGATCGGGCTGCTTGTACCGCAGGACAATCACGCCGACGGAAACGAGGGCAAAAGCCGACAAGGTTCCGATGTTAACCAGTTCAGCCAACTTGTCCAGCGGGAGCAGTGCCCCGATAAAAGCGGCGATCGTCCCCAGGAGCCAGGTGCTGCTGTAAGGGGTTTTAAAACGCGGGTGAACCTGGGAAAAGACTTTCGGCAACAGTCCGTCTCTCGACATGGAGAAGAAAATCCGCGTCTGTCCGTAAAGCATAACCAGAATCACCGTCGTCATCCCCATAATGGCCCCGAGGTCAACAATGCCTGCCGCCCAGTTTTGATGAGCCACTTCGAGCGCGAGCGAAACCGGATGATCCATGTTCTGGTTAAATTGTTGATAATGAACGATCCCGGTCATAATGAGAGTGACGATGACATACAGCAATGTGCAAATTCCCAGCGAAAAGAGCAAGCCTTTCGGCAAATCTTTTTTGGGGTTGCGCGTTTCCTCTGCGGCCGCGGCCACCGCGTCAAATCCGACATAAGCAAAAAAGACGAGAGCCGCCGCCTGAAAGATTCCGCTGAAACCAAACGGAGCAAACGGAGACCAGTGAGCCGGTTTCACATAGCCGATTCCGACCGCGATAAAGAGCAAGACAACCAAGATTTTGATAATCACCATCAGGTTGTTCACTTTTTTCGATTCACGAATGCCGCGGGATAACAAAAACGTAATAATCATTACAATCAGAAACGCCGGCAGGTTAAAAATTCCTGATTTCCCCGGCACTCCCGGCGCTGCGGTCAATGCCTCCGGCAAGTTGATGCCGAATCCGGACAACAGCGATTGAAAGTAACCCGACCACCCGACGGAAACCGAACTGACCGCAAATAAATATTCGAGGACGAGATCCCATCCGATAATCCAGGCAATCAGCTCTCCAAGAGTGGCATAGCTGTACGTGTACACGGAACCGGATACAGGCACGAGCGAGGCAAGTTCCGCATAGGACAAAGCGGCCAATCCACAGGCAACTGCCGCAAGAATAAAGGAAATGACAAGTGCCGGCCCCGCTTTTACCGCACCGGTTCCGGTCAGAACAAAAATAC
The DNA here is from genome assembly GCF_016055105.1 of Thermoactinomyces sp. CICC 10523. Taxonomy (NCBI): domain Bacteria; kingdom Bacillati; phylum Bacillota; class Bacilli; order Caryophanales; family Thermoactinomycetaceae; genus Thermoactinomyces; species Thermoactinomyces sp. CICC 10523. The sequence goes on along the minus strand of NZ_JAECVX010000005.1, from coordinate 113,747 downwards.
CGGTACCGATGATGGCTCCAATCCCCAGCAAGGTCAGATCCCAAGCGGTCAAATCCCGTTTCAGCTTGCTCTTTCCCTGTGCCATGTCCAACATCGACTTGACATTTTTTTTACGAAATAAATTCATCTTCCTCAGCTTCCCCCAACCAAAATTATTTTTAGCAAAATAAGCCAATCTGAATCGGCATTTGCTAATCAATTGAAAAAATTCAGTCTGATACAAGGGACGACCCCTAGGAGCAGCATCGACAGACAGCCTCTCTGCTTTTGCTAAAAATCACCCAGTGTCGATTAGAAAGTTTAGAAAATTAAGCCACGCTATAGGAATTTATTAAAAAAATCTATATCAATATTAAAAAAAATAAACAGATTTTTCAACAATATATTTTTTGGAAATGTTTCCCTGTGATTCCGGGCGATTAAATATGGAAAATATGTCCAAGGCCGGCTCTGTATGCCTTCTTTTGATTCCCTCTTATTTTTTTCAACAGAGATGATTTCCATTCACTTCTCCCGCAGAGTATTGTTTAACCAAATACTGGATCCGGCAAAGGATGATTAAAATCGGGCAGACTTTGTCTCTGCTGCAAAACAAAAATTCCAAACAGTGGAAAATCGCGGATCTGATTGAAGTTTGACCGCAAGAAGTCTCTCCCTTCCCGGAGATCGGGGGATGAAGCCTGTGGGTTTTCACCGGAGCCCGGCACTCAAAAACTTCCCCCTACACACCTGTCTTCTCCCCAGTATATGGAAAATAAAAAACACGCCCTCCGCAAGAGAGCGTGTTCTCTGAAACATTTTATGTCCCGGGGCACTGCCCTGAAGAAGGCTTGGGCAAATCGCAGGGAAAGCCCGCCTCGATGTAAAGCAAGACTAACCGCACAGCTTTTCCATTTGCTTGTGGTCCAGCTTTTTGACCACTGCCGTCACCAGCCGCACGGCCTGTTCAAAGTCTGTTCTCGACATCAGCGCATTATGGCTGTGAATATACCGCGTCGGAAATCCGAGAGCAACTGTCGGGCAGCCGCCCCCGTTTAGATGGAAACGGCCTCCATCGGTTCCTCCTCTGAGAAGCGCATCATATTGCAAGGGAATCTCCAGCTCTTCCGCAGTCTCAATGATCAAATTTCGCAATCCGCCGTGCCCGATCATGGTAAAATCCATCAAGTATATAAGGGGGCCTTTGCCGAGAGCCGCTTCACCCGGGTACGATTCAAAACCAGGTGTATCATAAGCAATGCCGACATCCAGGGCAAAAGCGATGTCCGGTTTGATCAGGTGGGCAAGCGTGGAAGCTCCCCTCATTCCCACTTCCTCCTGTACCGTCGCTCCTGCGAAGACAACATTGGGATGATCCTCATCCTGAAGGTTTTTCAGCACTTCGACAGCCATGGCACAGCCAGCCCGGTTGTCCAGTGCCTTTCCACCCCATAACTCACCGTTTTTCAAAGTAAAAAAGTCAGAAACGGGAACAACCGGATCTCCCGGGCGGATTCCCATTTCCTCCACTTCTTCCCGGCTGCCGGCTCCCACATCGATAAACATATCCTTTAAATCGAGCACTTTTCTTCTCTCTTCCGGTGTCAAAACATGCGGCGCCTTTGAACCGACCACGCCAATGTAGTCTCCGCGGCGCGATTGAACCGTAACACGGTGGGCCAACACGTTGTGCGGCCACCATCCACCCAGTGGCTGAAAACGCAGAAATCCGCGCTCAGTGATCCGGGTGACCATAAATCCAACCTCATCCAGATGCCCGGCCAATAAAACGCGGGGGCCTTTGGGATCCCCTGTTTTTTTTCCGACGACACCGCCGAGCCGATCCTTGAGAATTTCTTCTGAAAGCGGTTTCAAATATTGCTCCATCTTTTGCCGGACCGTTCCTTCAAATCCGGCCACTCCGTTGGCTTCCGTCAGTTCCTTCATCATCAGCGTTAAACGATCCATTTTGTTCCTCCTCGGTTTCGACTTGTTTGTTTTGCCAATTGGATCGCTTTCCGAAAATAAAAATCAAGATTATGTAAAAAAAAAGAAAAAAAACTCGTTTAAACGCAATTTACCCAAAACTAAAAAGCGATCAGTCTCATTATTATGACATGAATCAATTATTTTATCAATTTTTCCTCTTTTGGGAATGGTCTGTCGGCGTGAAGGGGAGCCTCTTGCCATTGAGGCTCTTTTTAATCCGTTTCCGCTGCCCCGGCAGGAGCAAAAATCTTTTTGAGCACGAGAGTAAACGCTCCGATCAGCGTCGCCTTTTTGCCCAGCTCCGACACCACAATGGAAACTTGTTCTGCCGGCCGCTCCAGAGCACGCGACCTTACCGTTTCCAAAAGAGGATCGATGATAAATCTCCCGGCGCGCGTTACACCCCCGTGAAGGATGATTCGTGAAGGGTTGAAGGTGTTGATGAGGTTGGCCAAACCCACCCCCAAAAATCTTCCCGTATCCGCCAGCACGTCAATCGCCAGCAAATCCCCGTCGAGAGCTGCTTCATAAATGGCTTCACCCGTCAGCCCGTCAGCATTTCCCTCAAGCTTTTCGCACAGTATGCTTTTTCGCCCCCGCTCGATCTCCCTTTTCGCCCGTTCCACCATCGCCGGTCCTGATGCCAATGCTTCAAGGCAGCCGTAATTCCCGCAACTGCACTTGGGACCATCGATGTCGATCGTGGTATGGCCGATCTCCCCGGCAGAATAGGAATCCCCCTGATAAAGTTCGTGATCCAGGATAATCCCCGCTCCGATTCCCGAACTGATATTCACCGTGATAAAATTGGCCAGGTCGCGCCCCTGTCCAAACCAGCTCTCCGCCAACGCCAAAGAGCGTACATCGTTTTCCATTTCCACCAGCACGTTCAACTCGGTTTCCAGATATTTTTTGACCGGGACGCGTTTCAGATGAAGATGGGGGGCATAAATCGACTCCCCTTGCAGCGGATCAACCAAGCCATGCATGCCGATACCGATTCCGAGCGCTTGCTGCCCCTCGCGCCGGACAAACGCCAATGCCTTTTCCGACAAACGTTTCAATTCCAGCAAAAAAGCCGTCTCATCCGGGTTGTCCGGCAAAAAACAGGAGCACTCATAGACGATCTTGCCATCCAGGTTGGCCACGGCCGCATCCAGTTTTTTCGCCCGAGCATAAATGCCGATGACGTAAAACCCGGATGAATTGATCTTTAGCATGATCGGTTTGCGCCCGCCGGTTGAAATGCCCAGATTGCTTTCCACAATCAACCGGTCCTGCAATAATTCACTGACGATATTGGTTACGGTCGGCGGGGTTAATCTGGTCATTTTCGCAATTTCGGCACGGGAAATCGGGCCGTGGAGACGAATAATGTTTAAAATGGTTGATTTATTCAGCGATTTCATCCAGCGAAAACTGCCTGTTTGCATCCCGTCCCCCCCCTTTCCTTTCCGTCTGACCTGCTTCTTTTGCCTCTCCTATTATAATACAGGACGTTTTTTGGAAATCACATCAATACTGCTTTTATATTTAAATTAATTAATTTTGTTTTCCATTTCATCTTAACCGTTGGGCTGCCCTTTTGTAAATATTTAACTATGAAGAGTGAACTGACCCAATATCAAAAGATTGCAGCCAGTGGTTCTTCCATAATCGAGGGAATGAATGGGTTCAAAAAATAAAACCGGCTGCCCCTCAGCGTCAGGAATGCCGGCCGGTTTGTGAAAAAATATCTGATCGTACGTTTTACCCGAAATGATATGGTGGTCCCTTCCGGGATGAAAGAGAAAGTATCATGCATTTGCCGAGAATTGCCAAATTGTGCGATGATGGGTGCTATTTTTGCAGCGGCCTTTGTGACGGAAGCAGCCGGCAACAAAGAATGGCCCCCATCCCTAAATCGGCTGATCAAGCCAACTCCCTTTCTAGCTAAAATTCACGTTTGTTATAGATCACACAAGAAAGGAAACAGGAGAGACATCCCAAGAGCAGAACCAGCAACAATCCCTCCGTTTCCAGCATCCAGGCGGGTTGTCCCCTGAAAAAGTCAATCGCTTTTTTGAGAATGCTTTGCGGAATCACCCGTTCAAGGCTACCGATAATCACCGGGATGAAGAAGACAGAGAAAAAGATGGCAACATTGAATACCCTCGATTTTTGATATCCCCATTTAAAATAGAGGGGAAGGTAGAGTATGCTGGTCAGCCAAAAACTGATTGCTCCCATCAGCATACTTTGCTGTGCTGACATCATTAACGGTTGGAAAAGGCCGGGATGTACTGCCTGACTGACCCCTCCGATGAGGAGGGAAAGAAAGGTGCCGATCAGGACAAACATGAACAGGCTGAGGTAGCGGGCCATCACAATCCGGCTTCTTTTTATGGGCAGACTGTTAAAAAGGATGTCGCTGTTATTTTTGTCATCATAGGAAATGGCTGAACTGAAAAGGGCATAGGAAATGCCAAATATTTCCATCGCATAGAAAAACGTTGTTTGCGTTGAATTGGCAAAGACAAAAATAATCAGCAACGCTGTGCACAGGAGAAGAAAAAGCCAATTCCTTGTGGTTAAAATCAAGTCCTTTAACAGAAGATTACGCATACTGTTCACCTCTTGCCATATGCACCATGATTTGTTCCAAACTGGGCTTCTCCATGATAACCTGGCCCTTAAACCGGTCGTTGACCGCTGCAACATCCGCCGTCAGCGCCTCAAAGCCAAACTGGTTGTTGATAACCCCCGTCAAGAGCCCCTCTTCCTGCAACGGCTCCAAAAGATCAGGTCCGCCTTTGACGATGCGGTAGGTATCCAGCAAGTCATCCTTGCTCTCACTGAAAATCAGATTTCCGTTATGGATGAACGTGATATAATCAGCGACCCGTTCCAGATCAGAAGTGATATGGGAAGAGAAGAAGATCGCTTTCTCCTCATCCTGAATGATCTCCAGCAACAAATCGAGCAATTCGCTGCGAAAAATCGGGTCAAGCCCTGAAGTCGGTTCATCCATGATGATCAGTCTGGCATGGTGGGACAAGGCCACGGCCAGGGAAAATTTCATTTTCATTCCCTTGGAAAACTCTTTGATCTTTTTTCGCACCGGCAGGTTAAACCGGTCGATATACTGCGAAAACAAGGAATTATCCCAATCTTCGTAAAATCCGGCAATCACTTTCTTCATTTCCCCGATCGTAAACTCGTCATAAAAATGGTTCTGGTCATAAACAAATCCGATCTGCTGTTTGATTGCCTGCATTTCTTTAGCCTGATCTTTGCCAAAAATGCGGATGGAACCCCCGTTCGGCCGGATCAAGCCGAGAATCGCTTTGATGGTGGTGCTTTTGCCGGAACCGTTTGGGCCGATCAAACCCATGATATAGCCCGGTTCCAGCTGAAACGACAAAGGGCCCAGGGAAAATTCCTTATATTCTTTACGCAAATCCTTTACATCCAAGATGTTACTCATGGTGCTTCCTCCCGAAAGATAGTTTCGACCAGGGCCGTCACTTCCTGCAGGGATAACCCGATTTCCTTCGCTTCTCTGATGGCGGGGCCCAACTTTTCTTTCAGTTCTTCCACTCTCTTTTCATGCAGGAAAAACTGGTCATGGGCCGTGACAAAGGTTCCCTTTCCCGCAACGGTCCGAATAAGCGCTTCTTTTTCCAATTCTTCATACGCTCGTTTGGTTGTGATGACACTCACTTTCAGTTCTTTGGCCAATTTGCGGATCGAGGGCAGGGCATCGCCGCTCTGCAAAATCCCGTTGAAAATCTGATGTTTGATTTGCACCGCGATCTGGGCATAAATCGGTTGGTCTCCGGTTTGCGAAATGATGATTTTCATCTTCAACCCATCCAAGTGTATATATCGTATATGTACAGTATAAACAGATTGACCGGCCAATGCAAGCAACAATAAAAATATTCACGTTGAAGTTTTAAAATCGAGTGGAAACAGAGCACGACTGACCGACCATAAGAACGCAGATCTCCCGCTTTTTGGCGAGGCAATCCAATTGAATAAAAAAAACCATGCCCGGTTGGACATGGCTCACTTGTTAAGTCTAAAAACCCATATAGAATTCCGTCAGGGATCCCGGTGCTTCTCTTGGCCCGGCCCGTCGTGGAACAAGCCGCCGCAGAAAAGCACCAATCCCCTTCTGCAAAAGGTTGTGGACATCACTTCATGCCCGGTTGGACATGAATTCTCATTCGCTTTACTTGTTCAGGCGTTTCAGCAGTTCATCCCGCTGCGCTTCAAATCCCGGTTTCCCGAGCAGGGCGAACATGTTTTTCTTATACGCCTCAACCCCCGGCTGATCAAAGGGATTTACCCCCAATAAATACCCGCTGATGCCGCAAGCCTTCTCAAAGAAATAGACGAGCGCCCCAAAGGTGTACGGACTGATTTCCTCCACTTTGACCGCCAGGTTGGGAACTCCGCCATCCGCATGGGCCAGCATGGTTCCTTCAAAGGCCTTGCTGTTCACGAAATCAAGATCTTTCCCGGCCAAATAGTTCAGGCCGTCCAAATCGCTCTCATCCTTTGGCAGGAGCAACGACTCGCGCGATTTTCCGACAAAGACGACGGTTTCAAAGATGTTGCGCAGCCCCTCCTGGATGTATTGACCCATGGAGTGCAGATCGGTCGTAAAGTTGACGGACGCCGGGAAAATCCCTTTCTGGTCCTTCCCTTCACTTTCACCAAACAGCTGTTTCCACCACTCACTGAAATACTGCAGCGCCGGGTCGTAGTTAACCAGGATCTCCGTCGTTTTTCCTTTGCGGTATAAAATGTTGCGCACAGCTGCATATTGATAGCTCGGGTTTGCTTCGAGATCCAGTGTTTGGTATGCTTCCACCCCTGCTTGCGCACCGGCCATCATTTCATCGATATCGATCCCGGCGACAGCAATCGGCAGAAGTCCGACCGCCGTCAAAACAGAGTACCGGCCGCCCACATCATCGGGAATCACAAACGTTTCGTATCCCTCTTCATCGGCCAACTTCTTCAAGGCTCCTTTGGCCTTGTCCGTTGTGGCATAAATACGGCGGCGCGCCTCTTCTTTTCCGTAGCGCTTCTCCATATATTCACGGATAATGCGGAAGGCGATGGCCGGTTCGGTCGTCGTTCCCGACTTGGAAATCACATTCACACTTACCTCTTTGCCTTCCAAATGTTCGAGAAGGTGAGCCAAATAAGTGGAAGAAATATGGTTTCCGGCAAAATAAATTTGCGGTGTGCGACGTTTATCTTTCGGCAATTCGTTATAGAAGGTATGAGAAAGCATTTCAATCGCGGCACGCGCACCCAGATAGGAACCGCCGATTCCGATTACGACCAGCGCGTCCGAATCAGACTGAATTTTGGCGGCTGCTTTTTTAATCCGGGCATATTCTTCCTTGTCGTATTGAAAAGGAAGATTTACCCAACCGAGAAAGTCCGATCCGGCGCCTGTCCCGTTATGTAGCAAATCGTGGGCCATCCGGATGGCTGGCTGCATTTGCATCAGTTCATGCTCGTTCATAAAGACAGTGGCACTGGAATAATCAAACTGAATTTTATTCATGTTAACCTCCGGATAATTTTTTTCTCAAAATCACTCCCATTTTAACTTAACCAAAATCCATTTTCAAAAAACAGCACAAGTCATAAAAACGCTTTCATTTCTAAAAAATGGACGATCCCCCTGCAAAATGGACAATCTCCCCGCTTGCCGGGGATATACCCATAGAATTGATTCTTCAGTCGTCCCTGTTCTGATCAAACCGACTTTTTCCCATACGCGAATGGATGAAAGATTCCATTTCCGGCTTTCACGCCCTCCCCGCTTTGACACCCATTTTCAACTTCATTACAATGATAGAAATTGCATTCCATTGCGCAATAAGCAATAAATTTTCCATTATTCCAACCCATTCTCGGCCGCCCCCCTGAGTAAACCGAAATCAAAAAGGAGAGGCAGCAAATGAAGAAAAAGTGGACAAAGATCATGGGATTTTTGCTCATCCTCACCGTCTTTCTCACCGGATGCATCGATGCCGATCTGCATGTCACGATCAACTGGGACGGGTCGGGCCAATATGAACTTAAAGTGTTAACCAACCCCCTGATCCTCCCGCAATTCAATGACTTGAAAAACCGCCTGGCGAATCACGGCTACCAGATCCGTCCCTTGGACGAAGGCGATAAACAGGGATGGGTTGCCGTCAAAGAGGTGGACAGCGTCATCGATGATCCGCCGGGAAAAGAGCTGAAAGAGCAGGCCAATTCCGCTTTTCACTTCTTCGGCAAGCAAAGCGCTTCGCTCCCGCAGGATCAACATCCGCTGACCGCCGGGACGTTCCCAACGGTAAGAGGGCCGGGAAAAGATTTTGAAATAAAAAACGGTTTGTTCACCACTACACTGGTGTACAACACCCATGTCGACCTGACCCATTTAAAACAGGATGGCGCCTACGGACTCGATCAATTGTTTTTTAATCAGATGAATCTGCGCTTTATCCTGACTCTCCCGGTTAAGGCGGACCAAAGCAACGCCACGCAGGTTAGTCCGGATGGGAAAACGCTCACTTGGAAAATCCATCCCGGAGAAGACAACCCGATCTATATGTCGGTTAAAATCCCCAACCCGATCACTTGGGGTATTCTGATTCTCCTGATCATGCTGCTCCTGATCATTGCCCTGGCCGTTTGGTTGCGACGCCGCAATCGAAACCGCCAAGGCCCGCCGGGAAACGGCCTTGCAACTGTCCCAACCTCTCCCCCGGAGGATGAAGCGGATTCACCCGATTCGTTCCGCTGGGGATGAAGAAAAAGCCAGAATCCATCATTTGCTTTGGATTCTGGCTTCATTCCTTTTAAGCCGGCAACCAAACTCCGTCATAGACGAAAGCAGCAGGCCCGCTCATATAAACCCGGTTATCCGCTTCGCTCCACTCGATCTCCAGATCGCCTCCAAGCAGATGAATCACCGCCCGGCGCGCCAATTTTCCGAGAAGAACACCGGCGACCAGCGTTGCACATGCTCCCGAACCGCAAGCCATTGTTTGTCCGACCCCGCGTTCCCAGACCCGCATGGTCACCTCGGACGGGGAATGAAAAGTGACGAATTCCACATTGGATTTATTGGGAAACAGCCGGTGCGTTTCCAGGATCGGCCCCCATTTTTCCACAGGAAACCGGGAAGCATCGTCTACCTCGATGACAGCATGCGGGTTCCCCATCGACACGCCGGTAAAGTAAAACTGTGCACCTCCGGCCTCGACCGGTTGGTTGATCACCCGCCGGCCGGTTGCAACGACCGGGATTCGCGAAGGCTCCAAAACCGGCTCTCCCATATCGACACGAATCTTCTCCGCTTTTCCCAGGCTTCCGTCCACCCATACCGTCTGCAAACCCACCTTCGTTTCCAGCGTAAACTCGTCTTTTAATGCCGAAAGGCGTTCGTAGCAGTATTTGGCGACACAGCGCATGGCATTGCCGCATTGTTCCGTCAACGAGCCATCGGCATTGAAAATGCGCATCGCTGCATCGGCGTTCTCCGACGGGTACACCACCACCAGTCCGTCTGCTCCGATCCCGGTGTGGCGGTGGCACATTTGTACCGCCAGACGGGAAAATTCCTCCAGATTCGGCGTGTGGTTTTGATACACAATAATAAAATCATTTCCAAGACCGTGCATTTTTGTGAATTTCATGGTCTCTCTCCTTCTGTCTTAACTGTTGGCGATTCGCTTGAGATGCCAGTTGCGCGGTCTCATGACATCGAACAAACCGGCGACGATGACGGGAAGTGTGGATGTTACCGTCACCAGAATCCATTCCCTCAGCCCCAACGGTACTGTATGGAAGACCGGTCCCAGGGGCCGATAGTAGATAACTGCCAGCAGCAAGGCGACAGATGAAAGAACCGCCAGCACCAGCGCCGGATTGTCAAACGGATTTCGCTGAAAAATCGTGCCCTGTGAGCGGCAATCGAAAACATAGATCAGCTGGGACAGAACGAGCGTGGCAAAGGCGACGGTTTGCGCCTTGACCAGATCATCGGGGAACTCGGCATAAGTAACCCAGAATGCCGCCAGTGAGCAAAAGCCGATCAGCAACCCCCTGGTGACAATCTTCCATCCAACCCCCCGTGCAAACACACTCTCCCTGCTGTTTCGCGGTGCCCGTTCCATGGTATTGTCTTCCGCGGGGTCGACTCCCAGGGCCATTGCCGGCAGTCCGTCTGTCACGAGATTAACCCATAAAATCTGGATCGGAACCAGAGGCAACGGAAAACCGAACAACATCGCCAGGAACATAATCAAAATTTCCCCGACATTGCTAGCCAGCAAATAGCTGATGAATTTGCGAATATTATCGTAAATATTCCTTCCTTCTTCAACAGCCGAGACGATGGTGGCAAAATTGTCATCCGCAAGGATCAGGGAAGAGGCCTCTTTTGACACATCCGTTCCCGTCACGCCCATGGCAATCCCGATATCCGCCGCTTTGATGGCGGGCGCATCATTTACTCCATCGCCCGTCATCGCCACGACATGTCCGTGTTTTTGCAGCGCCTTGACGATGCGCAGCTTATGCTCGGGCGATACGCGCGCGTAAACATCCACCTCATTTGCCACACGCAAAAACTCTTCATCGCTCATATTGTAAAGATCTTGTCCGCTCAGTGTCAAACCTTCGGGCCGCTTGATGCCCAGTTCGCTGGCAATGGCCACCGCTGTCGTCTGATGGTCTCCGGTTATCATCACCGTTTTGATCCCCGCCCGACGGCAAACCTCAATCGCTTCTTTGACCTCTTCCCGCGGCGGGTCGATCATGCCAGCCAAACCGACGAAAACGAGATTCTGTTCTATCTGCCAATCTTTATTGAGATTGGTGGTCTGCGGAACTTCGCGGTATGCAAATGCCAGATTCCGCAAGGCCATCGCCGCCAATTGTTCATTCATTTTGAGAATGGTTTGCTTATGCTCCCGCGTAAGTGGCACCACTTTTCCCTTCGAATAAATATGAGTACATCGTCCGATCAAAATCTCGGGAGCGCCTTTGGCATAGAGACGCTGCTTCCCATTTTTGTTTCTCACCAAAACAGACATCATTTTCCGTTCAGAGTCAAAGGGGTACTCTTTGACCCGCACCCATTCTTTTTTCAGCGTTTCACCAGTAATGCCCGCTTTGCCCGCAGTTACGATGAGCGCTCCGTCAGTGGGATCACCGTCAATTTTCCAAACCGTCCGCTTTTTGATTACCCCTGCCCCCTTTTCCTTAATCAGGGAGGCGTTGTTGCAGAGGGCGGAAATCTCCAGTAACTGTTTTAAAGCAGGCTCTTTGGCCGCATCGATCTCTTGTTTTCCCAACTTGAATTTACCAACAGGTTCATAGCCGCTTCCGGTCACCTGAATCAATTTTTGATCGGTCCAAATATGGGTGACGAACATTTTATTTTGCGTCAGCGTACCGGTTTTATCCGAACAAATCACAGTCGCACACCCCAGCGTCTCGACAGACGGGAGTTTGCGCACAATGGCCCGGCGTTTGATCATGCGCTGCACCCCGAGAGCCAGGGCAATCGTGACAATCGCCGGCAATCCTTCGGGAATGGCGGCAACTGCCAGCGAAACTCCGGCCAGAAACATCCTATATGCATCTTGGCCGTGCAAAATCCCGGTAACCACGACAAGCGCCGTCAACAGCAGCGCCACGATGATCAAAATCTTCCCCAGTTGCTCCAGCCGCCGTTTTAACGGGGTGTCCATTGTCTCCGTCGTTTCGATCAGATGGGCAATCCGTCCCATTTCCGTCTCCATGCCCGTATGTACCACAATACCCGTTCCGTTTCCCCGGACAACCATCGTTCCCATATAGCCCATGTTTTTCCGGTCTCCCAGGGAAACATCGGCATGGGGGAGAGGGGCGCTGTTTTTCTCCACGGGAACCGATTCCCCGGTGAGCGCCGACTCTTCAATATAAAGGCTTTCCGCTTTGATCAGACGAAGATCAGCCGGAATCCGGTCCCCGCTTTCCAGCGCCACCACATCGCCCGGAACCAGCAGGGAAGCATCGATGCGGGTCCATTTTCCCTGCCTGAGCACCTTGGCTGTCGGCGCAGATAATTTTTTCAAGGCGGACAGTGATTTCTCCGCACGCACTTCCTGTATGAATCCGAGAAAAGCGTTTAACAGTACAATGGCGATGATCGCGATCGCATCCGTATATTCTCCGAGCAAACCGGAAATCAGTGTCGCCACCAGAAGGACCAGTACCATAAAGTCCTTGAACTGGTCGATGAACAGTCCGAACAGCGAGCTTTTCTCCCCTTCCGCCAACCGGTTGTAACCCGCCCGCTTGAGCCGTTCCTTCGCTTCATCCCCGTTCAGGCCAACAGAGGGATTCACCCCAAAATAAGCTGCAACCCGTTCTGGATCCCAATCAATCCATCGTGCTTGTTCCGCCAACTTTCTTCCTCCTTTGTCCCATCTGTCTATTTTCCAATCTATTCAGACGAGCTTTCAAACATGCCTTGCACAGCGATTCAGTCCCGGTGCATAAAAAAAAGCAGTTCAAGAAGACTAAAGGATAAAATTATGAAAAACAGGTGAGACAAATGAAACGTATTCTTTTATTATTTACTGTCCTAACCCTTATTTTCACAGGATGCTCGGCCCCGACTAAAAAGGAAAGCGGGGGAAAACGCCCCCAGGCGACCGCATATCGGACGAATCATACAGAACCGATGAACACCCGTGGCAGAACGGTCCCTGTCAAACCCCGGGAAAAAACTAAACCGCCGGCGGCCAAGCCCCATATTGATACCATCGGTTTTTTGGAAGTCGTTGATCCCAAAACTGCGGTGGCAGCAGTAAACCAAGCGGCACCCAATCTGACTTATGTCAGCTTTTTCAGCTACCGCGTCCGGTCGGACGGAAGTCTGATTCCTCTCAATGATACGGCTCCGTTATTAACCACGCGCAAAAACGGAGCCGTTCCGATGCTGGTCATTACCAATTTTGCCAACGGCAACTTTCAGTCGGACATTGCCCACCGGATCTTCACAAACAAAGCAGCTTCACGAAAATTAATCGCCAATGTGATCCGCGTGATGAAACAAAAAGGATATCGAGCACTCAACGTCGATTTTGAACATCTTCATCCCCAGGACCGCCATTTGTACAACGATTTTCTGGCCACCCTGGTTCCATTGGCGAAACGGGAAGGATTTATCGTTTCCACTGCACTTGCCCCCAAGCAGAGCGACCATGATCGCGGACCCTGGCACGGGGCGCACGACTATGCTTTTCACGGAAAAATCGCCGATTTTGTCATTTTGATGACCTACGAATGGGGCTGGACCGGTGGGCCTCCGATGGCGGTATCCCCCGTACCGCAAATTCGCAAAGTGATTGAATATGCCAAAACCAAAATCCCCGCCCGAAAAATTATCATGGGCGCTCCGTTGTACGGGTATGATTGGACCCTTCCCTATAAAAAAGGCGGCCCTCCGGCCAAACGGATATCCCCGAAAGAAGCGGATACCCTCGCCCATCAAAAGGGAATCAAAGTCCGGTACAGCAAACGGGATGAAGCTCCTTGGTTCCGTTACACGGACAGAGCCGGCAAACGGCATGAAGTTTGGTTTGAAGATGCACAAAGCATACAAGCCAAGTTCAATCTGGTGAAGCAGTACAGACTGCACGGGATCAGTTACTGGGTATTGGGCGAAAGCTTTCCCGAAAACTGGACCATGCTGCGGGATAATTTCCATATCAACAAATTTTGATGCCAACGAATCGAACCCGAGTTTCTGCGAAACAAAACCCGGGTTCGTTTTTTTACACTTTGTAGTAAAATGAATAGAGCCATCTTCGTGTCATGCAGGGCAGCACCGCCTGGCTTGCAACACGTTTTCACAGAAGACTCTTTCAGAGAAAAGGATGAATCCTGATGTCGTTTGACGGAATTGTTACCCGCGCTGTTGTTCATGAGTTAAACCAGGTATTAAGCGGCGGGCGCATCACGAAAATTTACCAGCCGGCTGACCTGGAACTCATCTTGCATATACGTTCCCAAGGAAAAAATCATCAGTTGCTGCTATCGGCTCATCCTGCTTTTGCCCGTGTTCAGCTCACAAAGGCAAAAGCAGATAACCCTTCGGAACCTCCGATGTTTTGCATGCTCCTGCGCAAACACGCCGAGGGGGGAATTATTGAATCGATTCATCAGGTTGGAATGGAGCGCATCATTCAAATCGATTTTCGCACCCGCGACGAACTGGGAGATGTGGTAAAACGGCGCCTGGTGATGGAAATCATGGGGCGCCACAGCAACATTATTTTGCTCGACCCGGAGAAAAATGTCGTTTTTGACGGGATCCGCCGCGTCAGTCACGCCATCAGCAAGTATCGGCAGATCTATCCCGGTGTCCCTTATCTCGAGCCGCCGTCACAAGGAAAGCGAAATCCGCTGACGGCAGATAAAAATACATTTATCTCAGGCTTTGATTACAACGGCGGGCGGCTGGACAAACAGATCGTCGCGCGTTTCACCGGAATCAGCCCCCTTCTGGCAAAAGAAATCGTGGAGCAAACCGGCCCCGGCAGCCGGGATCAACTTTGGGAAACGTTCAGCTCCTATATGGAACGCGCCAGGGAGCACGATTTTCGCCCTGTCATCATAAAGGCAAAGCAAAAAAGTCATTTTTATGTGTGGCCGCTTTCTCACCTTGACGGCGAGATCCAATCCTTCCCCTCGATCAGCGAATGCCTGGAACACTTTTATTACGGAAAAGCCCAGCGAGACCGCATCCGCCAGCAAACCCATGATTTGATGCGCAAATTAAAAAATGAAATCGAGAAAAACACCAAGAAAATCGAGATTTTGCAAAATGAGATCAATCAGGCGGACAAAGCGGATCAATACCGGATGTTCGGCGAATTGGTCACCGCCTCGCTTTATCAGATTAAACGCGGCGATACCGAAGTCAAAACGATCAACTACTTCGATCCGGAAACACCCGAGGTGACGATTCCCCTCGATCCGACTTTATCTCCCCCGGAAAACGCGCAGCGCTACTTCAAGAAGTACAATAAATTAAAAGCGGCCAAAAAATGGAACACAGAGCAAATTGAAAAAGCAAAAGAAGAAAACCTCTATTTGGAATCGGTGCTTGTCCAGCTGGAAAACTGCAGTTTGCGTGAAGTGGAGCAGATCAGGGATGAACTGGCTGAACAGGGTTGGTTGAAAAGGCAGTCAAACAAGCGGGAGCGAAAGCGCAAGGATGTCCCTGCCCCGTTGAAGGTAATAAGCGGGGATGGAACCGTGATTCTGGTCGGAAAAAACAACAAACAAAACGATTATCTGACCCACCAGCTCGCCTCCTCGACAGACACCTGGCTTCATACCAAAGAGATTCCCGGTTCTCATGTGGTGATCCGCTCCAAACAGGTAACCGATCAAACGCTTCTCGAAGCAGCGATGCTGGCCGCTTATTTCAGCAAAGGGCGGGAGTCGAGCCGGGTTCCTGTTGACTATACCCTGATCAAGCATGTGAAAAAACCATCCGGTGCCCGTCCGGGTTTTGTCACGTATGAGAATCAAAAAACGCTTTATGTCACGCCTGAAGAAGAACAGATTAAAAAAATCCTCGAACGCCAGCCAGAATAAAAATCCCCTTCCCTCTGCCCCCTGCTTCCAGCCCGAAGCGGGGGCTTTTTGCTGCCCAAAAAAAGATCATCACGACTGTTGTCTATTGTATTTAAAATGTTTTATATTAAAATCATTTTGTTTTCTTTTGCTAACAAGAGGTTAAGCAGGAATGAAGTTCCATGTCGCCGAATTATAAATGTCAAGAGAGGAGGAAACGTCATGTTGGGGTTGGACGAAGTACGAAACGAATTGTTGAATGAGATCGATTTGATCAGTGATGAGGATGCAAACCGCAAACCGTTTGAGGATGGATGGTCCATCGCGCAGGTAATCGAACACATCCATCTGGTGGAACGGGCGATCGCAT
Source organism: Thermoactinomyces sp. CICC 10523 (assembly GCF_016055105.1). Taxonomy (NCBI): domain Bacteria; kingdom Bacillati; phylum Bacillota; class Bacilli; order Caryophanales; family Thermoactinomycetaceae; genus Thermoactinomyces; species Thermoactinomyces sp. CICC 10523. The sequence goes on along the minus strand of NZ_JAECVX010000005.1, from coordinate 97,765 downwards.
CCCAGTTAAAGCACGGATTATTTGAAGAAAGCGAAACCCCTTTCCCCACAAAGCCGCTTGATCCGTTACTGGATCGGACCAAAAAAGTGAAGGTCTTCTTATCCCACCTGGAACCAAAAGAAGAATTTCAAACACTCGATTCCCTGAAAAAAAAACTGGGCAAATCGCGGGAGCAACTACGGGAGGCATACGAACAGCTGGACCCTCATGCGCTGACGCACAAAGCCGCCGTCTACCCCCCTTTGGGCCTTCTTCCCCTGTCCCAATGGATCGAGGTGGCGGCCGCTCATGAGAAAAGGCATATTAAACAGATAAGAGAAATTAAAAAAAACATTGTTTAAACGGGAAAATTAAAGCCTGATCTTATCTGTCCTCATGATGGTCCCGGTTTGAACCCGGGCTCTTCTTTTTCCAAAAAATAAGCGATGCGGCTCAGCACCATCCGGCATCGCAATTTTCCGTATAGTGATCCTTCAGTTTGGTATTTTTTTCACTGGCCAGAATGAGATTATTTTTCATATCATAACCATCATTCATTTGAATCTCTTTGGTTCCGAGATCCATTGATCCGATGGGCTCATGGTTGTGGTAAAAAACCAATCTGCCTCCTTCAAACTTCGCTGACACTTTCTCTGTAATATCCTTCATTCCCATCAAACAAAATCCCCCTCATTCATCAAAATCAGCCAGGGGCCAATGTATGGCCATCTGACACCCTTAGAATATGTTTTTTTCCATGGGAGCATACGGCTTTCACACAACCCCTGTTCACTGACGAAAGCGAAACGGCGGGATTCAACTTTTTTGCAAATACCGCTTATCCTTCAGAAAAAATCTCCAAAAAACAAGGAATCCGGGCAACAGGAGAGCGAGACCGACTGCAAAGACTTTCAACAGCGAATAAAACGTGTCAATATTGGTAAACGCTTCATTGACGGTCATGAACGGGTAAACGATATACGGAAGATGTGCGACGCCGTAAGCGAAGGTGGCCAATGCATATTGGATGGCCACAAACACCACTGCCACCCTTGGCCTGCCATCCTTCCACCACAAGGAAACATAAGCGATCAAAAAGGCGATGATCGAAAGGGCAAACCACTCTTTTTGCCTGCTTAAACCCAATAATAGCCACTGCGCTTCCGGCTTGGAAAAATAAAGAGTCAGCACTGCCACAAGGATGGTGACCGGACCGAAGATCAACGCGATTTTCCGGTAGAGGCGGTAAGCCTCATCGTCCGACGATTCCCGGGAATAATCGGCCAAAAACAGAGAGGACAAAAATAACTCCGATGTCAGACCGAACAACATGTATAAATAGACAGAAGGACCGGACAGCCATTTATCGAACAGCAAGATTTCCCTGTCCGCCAATCTCCTGACAAAACCTCCTTCTGTCACGGGAAGGGCGCTGATCAGAAGTGCCGGGACAAAAAGCCCCGTCAATCCGGAAATAATGCGCAGCGCTTTTTGATACCCCTCCACCGAATAGGCAAAAACCATAAACGCGCTGCGAATGGCGATGAGGAGCAAAATGATGCTGACCGGAACCAGCAACACCGTACCGAGAATATACGCCGCTTTGGGAAAAAAGCCGACGAAGGCGACAACCAGCAACACGAGAACGGTGTTGGTCACTTCCCAGGTGGGTGACAAAAAACGATTGGCAATCCGCCCGGCCCGTGTATTTTTATCCGCGTAAACCATCGCCCAAAAGCTGGCCCCAAAATCAACCGATCCGGCGATACTGTAAATATACAACAGCAACCATACCAGCAAGATTGCAATTGAGGGTTCAATGGGTTGAACCATGTGGTTTCACTCCTGCATGTTTAAGTAGATCCAGATCTTTTCTGAGCGGATTGCGCTTAAAATAGGAAATCAACACCACTGCCACCATCACGCTTAACATGAGATAAACCAGGGAAAACAGGATGTACAAACCCCCCAAGTTTCCCGCCTTGGTCGCCGCTTCGGTCGTTCGTTGAAACCCGTAAATCGTCCACGGCTGCCGTCCGCTGCAACTGAAGATCCAGCCCACTTCAATTCCCAGCATGGAAACCGGACCGCTGTAAGCCAATCCCCACAATAACCAGCGCGGAAACGGCTTTCCGGCCCGAGCCTTTTTCCACCAGTAATAAAGGCTGTACGCTGTGGCCACAAACAACAGAATCCCGATTCCAACCATCACGTTGAACAAAGTATGGACATAAGCAGGCGGCCATGTATCCCGTGGAAATTCGTTCAAGCCTTTCACTTCCGTATCAAAACGGTTTCCGGCGAGGAAGCTGAGAAAATACGGAATTTCAATCCCGTATTTAACCGTTTGTTCCTTTTGATCGACAAAACCGCCGATGACAATCGGGGCATACTTTGTCGTTTCAAACAGGCCCTCTGCCGCCGCCAGTTTTTCCGGTGTATACCGATGCAGGTTTTGGGCGGAGTCATGGCCGGTAAAAATGGTGAAGAACGAAGTGATAAACGCTGTTACCAATCCCAAAATGAGAGCTTTGCGATGGATGGCTTCTTCTTCGCGGCCGCTTTTCAACAGACGGTAAGCGGCGGCCGATACCACGGCAAAAGCCCCTGTCATCAAAGCGCTGATCACCACATGATAGGCTGTGTCCACAAAGCTGGGGTTAAAGAAAGCCTTCCACGGATTTACATGATAAATCGTTCCATCCGGTTTCATGTCAAAACCTGCCGGGGTATTCATCCACGTGTTGGCGGATGTGATGAGAACAGCTGATGCCGTCGCACCCACAGCCACCAAAAAGACGGCAATGACACGCATATAAGGAGAAAGGCGGTCAGCGGCATAAACATAGATGGATAAAGCTAATGCTTCGAGGAAAAAGGCAAAGATTTCAATCTCAAACGGAACCGATATGACTTGACCGACGATTTTCATAAAACCCGGCCATAACAAAGACAACTGTATGGCCACGATCGTTCCGCTGGGAATGGCCACTCCAAGCAAAATCCCCATCGACTTTGTCCAGCGTTTGGCCATCAGTGCATAATCCCTGTCTTTTCTCCAGTTGTGCAGAAGCTCACTCAAAAATACCATGAAAGAGAGCCCGATGCCCAAAGTCGCATAAATAATATGAAAAGCGAGCGATGTTCCGAAAAAAGCCCGTGCCAAGACAACTTGATCCAATCATTTGCACTCCTTCGCTTCTGATCCTAAAATCCAGTTTACCCATGAGATTGGAAAATCTATACAAGCAATTTTCTTTTCAACATAAAAATGCCCAAAACCACCCTTTCCTCCGTCACGGTCCCCTTTCCCTTCTGAACATAGGAAGCGCCTCGACTGGAAAAACTAAAGTCGAGGTGGATGACATGAAATTATTTCAGCCCGATTTGATTTATTTTGAACCCCAGGCGCTTGAGTATCCATTGGGACAAGAACTGTATAACCGTTTCAAAAACTCAAATATTCCGGTACGGATGACTACTTCGCACAACCGCATTACCAACTTGCCCGGAAAAAATGACCTGGAGAAGTATCGGATCGCGAAAAAAACGCTGGTTGTCGGGGTGCGCAAAACACTGAAGTTCGAACCATCCAAGCCATCTGCGGAATATGCCATCCCATTGGCTACCGGTTGTATGGGGCATTGTCACTACTGTTATCTGCAAACAACGCTGGGGAATCGTCCCTATATCCGGGTTTACGTTAATCTGGAAGAAATTTTCGAGGCGGCAGCCAAATATATACAGGAACGATCCCCTGAAATTACACGGTTTGAAGCAGCATGTACCTCTGACCCGGTCGGGATTGAACATCTAACCGGATCGCTGAAAAAAACGATTGAGTTTATGGGAAAACAGGAACTGGGAAGGCTCCGTTTTGTCACCAAATTCGCAAACGTGGACAGTTTGCTGGATGCAGCCCACAACGGGCATACCCGGTTTCGGTTCAGCGTCAATGCCGATTATGTCATTCGCCAATTCGAGCCGGCCACCGCTTCCTTTGACGAACGGGTGGAAGCTGCCGGAAAAGTGGCACGGGCCGGTTATCCGCTCGGATTTATCATCGCCCCATTGATTCTTTATGACGGATGGAAAGAAGGATACACGCAATTGTTAAAAAGGCTGAGCCAGGAACTTCCCGAAACAAACGGGCTCACATTTGAACTGATTTCCCACCGGTTTACACAAACCGCAAAGAAAATAATCTTACAGCGGTATCCCAAATCCAAACTGGAGATGGAGGAAGAAAAAAGAAAAAAGAAATGGGGACGCTATGGCAGAGTGAAGTATGTTTACCAGGAAACGCAGATGAAAGAATTGGAAGAGCACATGAGGGAACAAATCGCACGGTATTTTCCAAATGCTTGCGTGGAATATTTCACCTGAGTAAATCCGTTTTTGTCTTGCAAAGGAGTCAACATTATGCTCACGATTGATTCAAGCAAAATTGAAGGATTTCAGACCAGCTTCGGGACGATGACCGATTTGCTTTATCCGGAAGGGTTCGTTCTGGGAGGCGGTTGGACCTACGAGCACGGTTATTTCGACCATCCTCTTGATTGGGAAAATGAACAGGGTTACCGCTACTATTTGCGCATTCCCATATATGTTGTAAAAGGCGAAATGCAGGAAAAGGATGCCATCGTTCGGCTGGGCAAACCGTTCGTCATCAAGCATGAATTTCGTACCAAAAACGACCCGTCTGCTGATATTGGAGTTGTCAGTTCTCTCGTTAACCAGTTCAGCGAACCTTTGCCCACAGACGACGCGAAAATCGGGGAGGAATGGAGTTCCAGAGCCAGGCAGATTGTCGCCAAAATCGAGAACAAAATCGAAACGTACCTTTTGGAATCATCATCTCCCAAATAAAAACAGCCGGGACCGTATTTCGATCCTGGCTGTCCCCTGACTCCCTTCCTCATTTCGCAGTGCGGCTGCCCGGCTTGTGCACAGGCAACCCTTGCTGACAAAGAGGGCAGTTTTCCGGTTCATAGCTTTCAATGTGAATCTTCGTCAGCGCGCGGAACGGGTAAGCAAAGGGATTTTTCCCTCCGGTGCGATCAACGATGGCGCCCACTCCTGCGATCACGGCACCAAGGGGAAGCAGCAACTCAATCACTTCCTTGACCGAGCCGCCGGTGGTCACGACATCTTCCACCACCAACACCCTTTCACCCGGCTGAATGGCAAAACCGCGCCGCAGCTCCATTTTCCCGTCTTTCCGTTCGGCAAACAGACAGCGAACGTTCAAAGCCCTTGCCACTTCATGGGCGATGATCACGCCCCCGAGCGCCGGCCCGACCACGACATCGATCTTCTCTCCCTTGAACAGAGAGGCAATCGCTTCTCCGGCCTTCCCGGCATCTTGCGGATACTGAAGCAGGGCGGCGCATTGCATATATTTCCCGCTGTGGCGCCCGGATGACAACAGAAAGTGCCCTTCCTTTAAAACCCCTGTCCGTTCAATCGCTTCTTCCACCAGCCATGCCATCTCTATCACTCCTCCAACACTTCTTTTATCTCTTTGACTATCGCTTCAAACGCGGCAATCGGATCAGTTGCCCGGGTAATCGGACGGCCGATGACGAGATAATCGGCTCCCGACTGAATCGCTTCACCCGGAGTCAACACTCTTTTTTGATCTTGAGCCTCAGCGTGAGCAGGCCTGATTCCGGGGGTTACTGCGAGAAAATCATTCGAAGTGGCCTGTTTGACCATTCCGCTTTCCCGCCCCGAACAGATGACACCGTCAACCCCTGCCCGGTAAGCCAATTGGGCATAGCGGATCACACTCGATTCAACGCTGCCCGGAATGCCCAGTTCCTCATTCAACATTTTCCGGTCGGTGCTGGTCAGTTGCGTCACCGCCAACAACCGGGTTCCGGCCCCCGCTTTCTCACAAGCCTCCTTCGCCGCTTCCAGCATGGCGCGCCCGCCGCAAGCATGAATCGTCAATAAATCAACTCCGTAACGGCTGAGAGATTCGATCCCTTTCGCAACCGTATTCGGGATATCATGCAATTTCAAATCGAGAAAGACGGGAAATCCTTCCTGTTTTCGTTTCACAACCCATTCCGGCCCGACAGCGTAAAAAAGCTGATAACCCACTTTGATAAACGGTTTGTTTTGTGAAAAAGCCCAGGCTTGCAACAATTGTTCGGCTTCGTTCGCACCCGGATAATCCAGTGCGATGATCACCCGCTCTTCTGCCCGCACGCTGCTCCCTCCTTGAAAAATTCAGATGAAAAGCGGGTTCACAGTCGTCCGCACAGGCGCAACCCTCTTTTCTCCATCGGTTTAAACCATCAGTGCCTCTGCCGCTTTTTTTCCGGGTACTTGCGGCGCACCGATCGGTTCTGCATTGAGATGGATTGACTCCAGCGTCGTGAGGAGCGCATCCACTGTATCCAAAGAAGTGAGACAGGCGATGCCGTGTTCGACCGCCTCACGGCGAATGCGGAACCCGTCGCGCTCCGGTGTTCGCCCGCGCGTCCAGGTGTTTACCACCAGGTCCGCTTTTCCGTTGCGAATCAGATCGAGAATGTTCGGAGAGCCTTCTTTCAATTTGTGCACGCGTTCGACCGGCAATCCCGCTTTTTCCAGCATGTCTGCCGTACCGCTGGTGGAGACGATTTTATACCCCAATTGATGGAAGCGGAGCATGAGCGGAATCGCTTCCTCCTTCTCTTTGTCCCCGATCGTGGCTACGACTGTGCCAAAGCGCGGCAAGGCGATTCCCGCTGCCAGGAGCCCCTTGTAGACCGCCCGGGCATAATCGCGGTCGCGCCCCATCACTTCTCCTGTGGACTTCATTTCCGGGCCCAGCGTGATATCGACGCGGCGCAATTTGGCGAAGGAGAAAACCGGCACTTTGACAGCCACCTCCGGACTCTCCTGCCACAGGCCACTGCTGTATCCCTGTTCTTTAAGCGATTGACCCAACGCGATTTTGGTGGCCACTTGTGCCATCGGGATGCCGGTCACTTTGCTCAAAAAAGGTACCGTCCGGGAAGCGCGCGGATTTACTTCCAGCACATAGATCTCCCCTTTGTACAGGACGAATTGGATATTGATCAGCCCTTTGATGTTTAATGCTTTGGCAATCTGAGCCGTGATGGTGACCAGCTGTTCCCTCTGTTCTTGCGTAATCGATTGCGGAGGGTAGACGGCGATGGAATCCCCGGAATGGACACCGGCCCGCTCGATGTGCTCCATGATGCCTGGAATCAGGACATCGCTGCCATCACTGATGGCGTCCACTTCCAGTTCCTTGCCGAGCAGATAGCGGTCGATCAGGACAGGATGCTCCGGATTTACCTTGACCGCCAGCTTCATGTAACTGCGCAGTTCCGATTCATTGTAGACAATTTCCATTGCCCGTCCGCCCAGTACGTACGAGGGACGCACCAGCACCGGATAGCCCAGGTGTGCGGCAGTCTCCACCGCAGCTTCGACCGAGGTGACGGCCGATCCCGGCGGTTGCGCGATATTGTTTTTGCTCAAAAGCTGTTCAAATTTCTTGCGGTCTTCGGCACGATCGATTTCTTCCAGGGAAGTGCCCAGGATGTTGATCCCCTCATCGCGCAGATCCCGCGCCAGATTGAGCGCTGTTTGTCCGCCGAACTGTACGACCACTCCATAGGGTTTCTCTTTTTCAATGATGTTGAGCACATCTTCTTTATAAAGCGGTTCAAAGTAAAGGCGGTCAGACGTATTGAAATCGGTGGACACTGTTTCCGGGTTATTATTGATAATAACCGCTTCATACCCGGCATTGCGGATCGCCCAGACGGCATGGACGGTGGCATAGTCAAATTCCACACCCTGTCCGATGCGGATCGGGCCGGAACCGAGGACGATGACGCTTTTCTTGCCGGCGGAAACCACTTCATCTTCCTGTTCATAACTGGAATAGTAGTAGGGCGTTTCCGCTTCAAACTCGGCCGCACAGGTATCCACCACTTTATAGACTGGCTGAATCCCCCATTGCTTGCGCAACTGACGCACTTCATTTTCCGGCATCCCGCGCAACTGACCGATCGTCCGGTCAGCGAAACCCGTTTTCTTGGCGGCAAGCAGCAGCTCCGGCGTCAGTTCCTCCGCTTGCTGCAAGGTTTCTTCCAACTCGATGATCCGCTTCACTTTATGGAGGAAAAAGCGGTCAATTTTGGAAAGCTCGTGAGCTTCCTCCAGGCTTCCTCCGCGCCGGAACCATTCGGCCACGAGGAAAAGCCGTTCATCATCCGCGGTCACCAAACGCTCTCTCAGCTTTTCGTCAGGAATTTTCCCGCTGTCCGGCACCTGTATATGATGCAGACCTATTTCCAGCGAACGCACGGCTTTCAGAAGTGATTCTTCCAGAGTGCGCCCGATGGCCATCACTTCTCCGGTCGCTTTCATCTGCGTTCCCAGCTTGCGGTTGGCGGAAACAAATTTATCAAAGGGCCAGCGCGGAATTTTGCTGACAACATAATCGAGCGTCGGCTCAAAGCAAGCATACGTTTGGCCCGTTACCGGATTTTTCAGTTCATCCAGCGTATAACCGACGGCGATTTTGGCCGCGATCCGGGCGATCGGATACCCCGTCGCTTTGGAAGCGAGTGCGCTGGAACGGCTCACCCGTGGATTCACTTCAATCACATAGTATTGGAAACTGTGCGGGTCGAGGGCAAACTGGATGTTGCAACCGCCCTGAATGTTGAGCGCCCGTATGATTTTGAGCGCTGAGGTGCGAAGCATATGATACTCGCGATCGGACAAGGTTTGGCTCGGGGCAAACACTATGCTGTCACCGGTGTGAACGCCCACGGGGTCGAAGTTTTCCATGTTGCACACGACGATACAGTTATCGGCGGCATCGCGCATCACTTCATATTCAATCTCTTTATATCCGGCGATGCTCTTCTCGATCAGGCATTGGGTGATCGGACTGTAGCGCAGCCCGTTTTCAACAATCTCTTGCAATTCATTTTTGTCCCTGGCGATTCCGCCCCCCGTACCGCCCAGCGTGTAAGCAGGGCGCACGATGACCGGATAACCGGCTTCATCGGCAAACGCTGACGCCTCCTCGACCGTGTGAACAATTGCGCTCTCCGGCACCGGTTCATCCAGTTCCTTCATCAGTTTACGGAACAAATCCCGGTCCTCCGCACAGGTGATGGCATGGAGATCCGTTCCCAGCAGTCGTACTCCTTCCCGTTCAAGAACCCCTTGTTTCGCCAGTTCCACCGCCAGGTTTAAGCCCGTTTGCCCGCCAAGGGTGGGAAGCAGTCCGTCCGGGCGTTCCTTGCGAATCACCTGCGTAATAAATTCGGCGGTCAGCGGTTCAATATAGACGCGGTCTGCCATGTTGGTGTCGGTCATGATCGTGGCCGGGTTGCTGTTGACCAGAACCACTTCAAGTCCTTCCTCTTTCAGAGCCTGGCAGGCTTGTGTGCCCGCATAATCAAATTCGGCCGCCTGCCCGATTACAATCGGCCCGGAACCGATCACCAAAATTTTCTTCAATGTCGAATCTTTAGGCATTCATCGTCTCTCCCTTCCGTGCAAAAGACTCCATCATCTCAAGGAAGCGATCGAACAGGTAACCCGAATCGAGCGGGCCCGGGGCCGATTCCGGATGATACTGGACGGTGATGACCGGCAGCGTTTTGTGCCGGAGCCCTTCCACCGTGCCATCGTTCAAGGCAATATGCGTAATCTCCAGCTCAGTATTTTTAACGGAGTCTGCTGTCACGGCATACCCGTGGTTTTGCGCGGTGATCACCGTACGGCCGGTTGAGAGTTCTTTCACCGGGTGGTTTCCGCCGCGATGCCCGAACTTCATTTTCTCCGTATCCGCTCCGGCGGCGAGGGCGACCAGCTGATGCCCCAGACAAATTCCAAAAAGAGGAACTTTTCCCATCAGTTTTTGAATCGTGCGAAATCCCTCAGGCACATCCTTCGGATTTCCGGGGCCATTGGACAGCATCACCCCATCCGGACGGAAGCGCAGGATTTCCTCGGCTGTGATATTGTAAGGCACTGTGATCACTTCGCAATTTCGCTCCACCAATTCCCGCACAATATTGTGTTTGGCTCCAAAATCGATCAGCACCACCCGTTTGCCGACATTGGGAGCGATATGAATGCTTTTCGTACTGACGCGTGCCACCTGATCCCGCATCATCGGCGAAGACAGAGCCTCCTTCAGCTCTTCCGGCGATTCGTCCCCGGTGGTGATCACGCCTTTCATCGTTCCGCGGAGGCGAATTTTCCGGGTCAGCATCCGTGTGTCGATGCCGGCGATCCCGATCAATCCGTATTCTTTTAAAAATGTGCCCAGAGACAATTCGTTGCGCCAGTTGCTGGCATACTCAGCGTATTCGCGCACGAGCAAACCATGGGCGTACGGGCGCAGTGATTCATTATCGTCACGTGAAATCCCGTAATTCCCGATCAGGGGATAGGTCATCGTGATAATCTGCCCACAGTAAGAAGGATCAGTCAAAATCTCCTGATAACCGGTCATGCTGGTGTTAAACACAATTTCACCGACCCTCTTTCCCTCCGCACCAAATGAGGTTCCCGTGAAAAGCGTTCCATCTTCCAAGAGCAACCTTGCCTTCATCGCTGATCCTCCTTCTGTTCCGTCCATTTTCCCGGTCCGGTCAAGGATTCCGGTTTTGCATCTTCCCATGTGATCCGGCCGTCCATGATCGTCAAAACCGGCCATCCTTTCACATTCCACCCTCCAAATGGTGTGTTTTTCCCTTTGGAGAGAAATGTTTCCGGCTCAATCGTCCGTTCCGTCTCCAGATCGATTACCGTCAGGTCGGCCGCTTTCCCTTCAGCGATCTCACCGTAAGGAAGACCGAACACTTTCGCTGGTTTGCGGGTCATTTTATCAATCAATTCCTCCAGGGTGAGAATGCCATCCTTCAGCACCAGGTGGGTGTAAAGCAGGGGAAAAGCTGTTTCCAGGCCGACGATGCCGAAAGGGGCTTTTTCCATGCCCAGCGCTTTTTCTTCGCTGGTGTGCGGGGCATGATCCGTGGCAATGATGTCGATGGTGCCGTCTTTCAATCCGGCAATCAGCGCTTCCCTGTCCCGTCGCGAGCGAAGCGGGGGATTCATTTTCCAGCGCCCGTCCGGTGCCGGAATATCCTCATCGCACAAGAGAAGATGGTGGGGAGTCACTTCCGCCGTCACACGCTGCCCCCGCGCTTTGGCTTCGCGCACCAGACGAACGGATTGTTCGGCACTGATGTGGCACACATGGTAATGAACGCCGATCTCCTCAGCCAGCAAAATGTCCCGCGCCACATGAACCGACTCCGCCTCGGAAGGAATCCCTTTTAATCCGAACCGTTTGGCTGCTTCACCGTCGTGCATCACCCCGCCTTTGGCCAGGCTGTCATCTTCGCAGTGGGCAACGACCGGCAGTCCCAGTTCATGGGCAAGCAGCATCGCCTCTTTCATCATCCCGGCCGACTGGATCCCGACACCGTCATCGGTTACCCCGATCACTCCCGCTTGCTTCAGGCTTTTCATATCGGTCAGCTGTTGCCCGCATTCTCTCACTGTAATCGCACCGTAAGGCAAAACGCGTACCAGACCGACTTCGCGGGCGCGGTTGATCACTTTCTGCACGATTTCGGACGAATCGGTCACCGGCCGGGTGTTCGGCATCGGAGCAATCGTCGTAAAGCCGCCTTTCGCCGCAGCCTTCGCTCCCGTTTCGATCGTCTCTTTTTGTTCAAATCCCGGTTCCCGCAAGTGGACATGCATATCGATGAGGCCCGGAACCACCCGTTTGCCGCCGACATCAATCACCCGCGCCCCCTCTTCTTCGGGTGCGTTGTCAACCATTTGCACAATCCAGTTTCCTTCGATCACGATATCCTGTTTGCTCCATCCCTCGGAAACGGACCGGAACACCAGGCCATTTTTCAATATCGTTTTCATTCCCTACCATTCCCCCAATGCTCGTTCCAAGATCGCCATCCGAATCCAAACGCCGTTTTTCATCTGTTCAAATATTTTCGAGCGGGGATGCTCCACCAGCTCATCGGCAATTTCCACACCCCGGTTAACCGGAGCCGGATGCATGATGATCGCTTCCGGTTTCATGATCTTGAGCCGCTCGGCGGAAAGCCCGTAACGGCGGTGATACTCTTCCCGCGAGGAAAAAAGCTTCCCTTGATGCCTCTCCAGCTGAACCCGGAGCAACATCACGACATCCGCCGTTCTCAATGCTTCTTCAAACGAAACATACGGGGCGATCCGCTCCACCTCGGGATCGCGCATTTCCTCCGGCCCGCTCACAATCATCTCCGCACCGAATTGCTTCAGGGTCCAGAGATTGGAACGCACCACACGGCTGTGGGCAATATCGCCGATCACTGCCACTCTTTTGCCGGTAAGATCCCCGAAATGCTTGACCAGAGTGTAAAGATCGAGCAAGGACTGGCTGGGATGTGCAAAACTGCCTGCCCCTGCATTGATAATCGCACAGCCGGGGTTCTGTTTGATCAGAAAGAGCAATTCCTGCTCGTCCGTCAGGCGAATCACGGCTACTTCCACTCCGATCGAAACCAGGGTTTTCACCGTGTCAAACAGGGACTCTCCTTTGGTGCTGCTTGAAACATCCGGGGTGAAGTTGACTACTTGCATCCCCAATCTCTTTTCCGCTACTTCAAAGGAAAAGCGGGTGCGGGTACTCGGTTCAAAGAACAGGTTGGCAGCAAATCTGCCCGTGAAAGGAGCCAATCCGCTGGCCTGATGTTCCTCCCAAAAATGGGCCCGCTCCAGAATCCGTCTGATCTCCTCTTTTGTCAGTTCGCTCGTATCCATCAAATGACGAAACGGTGAACGGGTCATCGGTGCTCTCATTGTTTATCCTCCATTGTCAGGCGGCTTCCGCCACAGTCTTCTCTTCCTTTGCCCGCTTGGGCAAAACCAGATTCAACAGGATGCCGATCACGGTGGACAAAGCCATTCCTTCCAATTCCAGATGGATGCCGCTGAAGCGGAGCAAGGCTCCACCCACGCCGATCACCATGATGACAGCGGCGATCACCAGATTGCGCCGGTCGCTGAAATCAATTTTGTGTTCGATCAGCATGCGCAAACCGGCCGAAGCGATAATCCCGAACAGAAGGATGGAGACACCGCCCATGACCGGAGTCGGAATCGTTTGGATCAGGGCCGCAAATTTGCCGATGAATCCGAAGCTGATCGCCAGCACCGCTGCCCCTCCGATCACCCACACGCTGAAAATGCGCGTGATGGCCATGACCCCGATATTTTCCCCGTACGTGGTCGCCGGCGGTCCGCCGATCAGGGATGCGATGCAGGTCGCCAGGCCATCTCCCAGAAGGGAACGATGCAACCCGGGGTTTTTTGTCAAATCCCTTCCCATCAACTCTCCCTGCACCAGCAGATGTCCGATGTGCTCTGCCAGGACAACCAGTGTGACCGGCAGCATAACCAGGGCCGCATGCCAGGAGAACGAGGGGGAGACGACATGGGGAAGCTGAAACCATTTGGCCTCATGAACCGGTGTAAAATCGACCATGCCCGCTGCCAGTGCCACCAGGTACCCCCCGCAAATTCCGATCAGAATGGGGATGATGCTGAAAAATCCGCGGAAAAACAGGCTGGCGATTATGGCGATGGCCAGTGTGGCCAAGGCGACAGAAAAGTTTTTCAGCGAGTACACATGCACCGTTACCGTACCTTTTGCCGAATCGATGCTTTTAATCGTTCCGTCCAAGTGTTGCCACCCGGCTGCTGTATGCGGCAGGGCTTCGACCACATCTTTTTTGCTGGCCATATCGACGGCTGTTCCGGCCAACGCCAGCCCGATCACGATTACGACTGACCCGATCACGACCGGCGGCAAAAGCGAATCCAGCCATTTCACCCCGAACCGGTAAACAATCAGCGCCACCACACCGTACATCAACCCGACAACAAAACACCCGAACAGGGCATTGCCCAGATATTTTCCTCCTTGTGACACAGAGATAATGGGAACAATAAAGGCGAAGGAGGATCCGAGATATGCCGGAATTCTGCCTTTGGTGACGATCAGATAAGCCAAGGTCCCGATTCCGCTGGACATCAGGGCCACGGACGGGCTTAATCCGGTCAGGATCGGAACCAGCACCGTGGAGCCGAACATGGCAAACAAGTGTTGGAAACTGAGGAACAGCCAGCGATGCCATTTCGGCCTTTCATGCACATCCATTTCAATCAAACGATTCATTCACATTCACCCCTTTTTTTGATATAAAAAAAAGTCTCTTTACCCGTATGGCAAAGAGACGCAGGATAGATACACCGTTCATGCGCAGCACGATTCCGCGTTCCCTTTGCCGGCCTCACGGGACCGCCTTAAAAGGGAAAACTCTTATTTTGTTTGCAGGCTGACGCGATCTTCTCCTTCATCGACCTCAGTAAGAAAAACCGATACCATTTCGCTTTTGGAAGTGGGGACGTTTTTTCCCACATAATCCGGACGAATCGGCAGCTCGCGATGCCCTCTGTCGATCAGAACAGCCAACTGAATCATCTGCGGCCGTCCCAGGTCGACCAGAGCATCCATTGCCGCCCGTACCGTTCGGCCTGTATAGAGAACATCATCAACCAAAATCACTTTTTTTCCTTTAATATCCGGAACATCGGTTTTCTTCACTTCCGGATGTTCATACTTCTCCGTCAGGTCATCCCGGTAAAGGGTAATATCCAGATCCCCGATCGGAACTTTTTTTCCTTCGATGCTGTAAATGCGTTCCCTCAGCCGCTTGGCCAGAAAGACGCCTCTGGTTTTGATCCCGACCAGGAGGCAATCATCGACGCCTTTGTTTCGCTCCAAAATTTCGTGAGCGATCCGGGTCAACGCCCGGCGAATCGCTGCCTCATCCAAAATGATTTTCTCTTTGCTCATCGGATGCCCTGCTCCTCCCTTTTCCCATCTTTTTACGGCCATAAAAAAACTTCTTGTCCAAGGGCAGACAAGAAGCGTAACCAACCCGCGGGCATACTCCTCCCGCGGACATGCAAATCCTATATCACTTCCGTGCCCTTGCCAGCCTCTCTGGACTGGATTTAAAGGTCCAATATGCTCAAGGTGTATTATGCATCAGCAGATGGAAATTGTCAATGCTTATTACGATTTTGCGGCCAGGCGCTCGAGCAGTTTTTGCATATCCTCGGGCAACTCCGCTTCCAAACAAATGCGTTCGCCGGTGCGAGGGTGGGTAAAACCGATGATTCGCGCGTGCAAAGCCTGCCCGCTGATGGCATAGGAATTTTTCTTCAGGCCGTAGACCGGATCGCCGATCAGCGGATAGCCGATATACTTCATATGAACCCGAATCTGATGGGTTCTTCCCGTTTCCAGACGACATTCGACCACACTGGCATCGCGAAATCGCCGGCGTACGGTAAAATGGGTAACCGCATGTTTGCTGTTTTGGTGGACAACCGCCATCCGTTGCCGGTTCGCCGGATCTCTGCCGATCGGGGCATCAATCGTTCCGTGATCATGCGGGATCACCCCGTGAACAATCGCCGTATAAGCCCGTTCCACCGAATGCTCCTTCAACTGGGCTACCAATGACTGATGCGCAAGATCGGTTTTGGCGACCATAATCAGACCGGAAGTATCTTTATCAATGCGGTGCACTATTCCCGGTCTCGCCACGCCTCCGATGCCGGACAACTCTCCCTTACAATGGTAAAGCAGGGCATTGACCAGTGTGCCTGCAGTATTTCCCGCACCGGGATGCACCACCATTCCCCGTGGCTTATTAACGACGATCACGTCCTGATCTTCGTAGCGAATATCGAGCGGGATCGCTTCCGGTGCGACTTCCAGTTCTGCCACCGGCGGGACATCCAATTCCACTCTGTCCCCCGCCTTAAGCCGGTAATTTCCCTTGCGGGTTCGATTATTGACCCGTACCCGTCCTTCCTCAATCCATCCCTGTACCCTGGTTCGTGTCCATTCTTCATTCAAAGATGAAATCCATTTATCCAGACGCTCACCTGCTTCTTCATCCGGAAGGTTCCATTCATAATGTTCCATTTGCCCGCTTTGTTCCGTCATCATGAGTCCCCCGCCTTGGTCAGCTCGTTGTTGTTCTGGGCCGCGGGACTGATCAAGGTGATAATCACTAGTACAATCACACCCACCACAATAGCCGAATCGGCACAGTTAAAAATGGGAAACTGATAAGACCCGAACTGGAAATGCAAAAAATCGACGACTTCCCCGTTTTCCACCCGATCGATCAGGTTGCCAAACGCTCCGCCCAAGATGAGGGAAAAGGCATAGGACATCATCGGACGGTCATGTTTCAGCTGCCAGAGATAGTAGAGAACAAACGCAATCACGACGACCGTAATCAGAATAAACAACCACTGCTTGTTCTGAAGAATCCCAAATGCCGCGCCGCGATTGCGATGGGAAGTAATATAGAAGAAATTGTTAATCACCGGGATCGATTCATATAAAGACATGTTGTGAACGACCAACCATTTCGTCCACTGATCCAATAACAAAATGGAAAATGCCGTTATCAAATATCTCAAATGCCTTCCTCCTGTCTCCCACAGTAGAGCATCTCCACATTATTTCTCTCCGATTGTAGCACAGTCAAGCCTGGTCAAACAAGGCAACGCGAAGCCTCGCATCCGGTCATCCGGTAAAGTCTGCATCTCTTTCCTCTAAGGATTCTTCCTTGTCCTTCTGCTCATAAGACTGATTGTGGGTAATCTCGGTGATGCCGCTGTCATTGCCGGACTGATCCGTAATTGAAAAGCCTTCCAACAGATCGATATATCCCCTCTGTTCATCGTGATCCACTGTCAATTCGTTGTAATTTCGGCCGCTGGCAAAAAAATCCGGGGGATTGGACGTTCCGTATTGCTCCACTTCCTGCCAAGCATCTTCCCCATCATAAAAGTTGGATTCGCTGTGATCGTTGTTCATCTGAATCCGGTTAAGAACTTTCTCTTCAACCGGCCTGCGCATCGAGGAATGTTGCTGCGGATTGTGCTCCACACAATATTCCGTGACCGGAACCGCCTCCAGGCGCTCAAACGGAATCTCCCTGCCGCATTTCTTGCAAATGCCGTATTGGCCCGTTTCCATCCGTTCCAGCGCAGCCTCAATATCCTGCAAATGGCGTTCATCCGCTTCATTCAGCGCAAGGTCCTTTCCGCGCTCAAACATTTCTGTCCCCAGGTCGGCCGGATGGTTATCATAGCCCGACAATTCCCCGACGGAATTGTTCATCGACACTTCCATGCCATAATTGTCATTCCGGCTCAACCGCCGGACAATTTCTTCCTTCTCTTTGATCAACTGGCTTTTAAGCTGTTGCAGCTGGCTTTCATTCATGCCCGTTTCCTCCAAACTTCCTCTGGATTTCAACAAAACCTCTTTATTTTCCTAGGCTGTCCTCTTTCCCGCATTTCATGTGCAAAAGCAGGTAAAAGTAAATGGGAACAGGCATTAAAATCGTTAATTATATTATTGCGAATTCATTTGCTTTTTTTGTTCATCTTCCAAAAATACTTCAGCGCTGTTATGCTTTTGGGTAATAAAGAAAAAAGTGGGGGGAAAAAATGAGCGACCATTTACAAAAACAGCTGCTCCCGCGCCACGTACAAATGATGGCCTTGGGAGGCGCGATCGGAGCAGGAATCTTTCAGGGAAGTGCAGAAACCATTTCTGCCGCCGGGCCCGGGGTGATCTTTTCTTATGCGCTCGCCGGTATCCTGCTCTATATCGTCATGAGCGCCATGGCCGAAATGGCATTGGGATTTGCCGGAACAGATTTGCGCGGTCTTGTTCATAAAGCGTTTGGCACTCGTGTTTCCTTTATTTTGGGCTGGCTTTATTTTATTCAATGGGTGTTGGTGATGGCCGTCGAGATCGTTACGGCCGGAACCTTTTTGCAATATTGGTTTTCCGTCCCGGTCTGGCTGCTCAGTCTGATCGTGACGCTGGTGATCATCGCGATCAACCTTTTCAGCGTCCGCTTGTTTGGCGAAATCGAATACTGGCTGACCAGCGTGAAAATCGTTACCTTAATCGTATTTGTCATCCTCGGGGCGCTTTTGCTGTTTGGCATCATCCCGTCGGCCCAGGCGCCCGGACTGACCAACTACCGTGTGCATGGCGGCTTTTTCCCATTGGGTTGGCAAGGAGTGCTTTCCTCATTGCTGATCGTCATTTTCTCCTATGGCGGAACGGAAATGATCGGCTTGACCATCACCGAAATGAAGGACGCAAAAAAAACGCTCCCCCGCGTGATTAAAGGAGTGATTTTGCGCATCTGTCTCTTTTACGTGCTTCCCCTTCTGATCATTACGGGCCTCATCCCCTGGGATCAGGTAAAGAGCAGCGGAAGCCCGTTTGTCGAAGTATTGTCCGCCGTCGGCTTAAAAGGAGTAGCCAACATCATGAACTTCATTTTGCTGACCGCGGTCATATCCGCTGCCAATTCCGGGATGTATGCGACGACCCGCATGTTGTATTCACTGGCCGGCGAAAAAGAAGCACCCGCCTTTTTTACCCGTTTGGGAAAAAGAGGTGTTCCCATCTACGCCCTGGCGGCAAGCTCGGTCTGTCTCTTTTTGGGATCGCTGGTGGCCTTCATCGCTCCCGAAAGCGTCTTCCAGTATCTGATGGGGATTCCCGGATACACTGTGATACTCACTTGGATTCTCATCTGTCTTTCCCATTTGAAACTGCGGGGAAAATATGAACGAACGCCGGATTTTCGGCTCTCTTTCTTCCCTTTTACCACCGGCATCACCGTAATCGTCCTGGCAGCCATTATGATTTTTGTCCTGCTGTCTCCCAAAAATCTGATCAACACCATTGTTTACCTGGCCATTATTCTCGTTCTTACCATCGCCTCGCAATGGCTGAAACCAAATCAACGCATTTTGACCGAATAGAAACATCGCCGCGGAAATACGGTTGGGCGGCGATCCCATAAAAAAAGCCTGGCGTTTTTGATTCGCCAGGCCTTTTGTTTTGTTTAATTGATCTCGACATCAAAATGGGCTTCTCGCAGAATTGAGGCGCAGCGGTTACACAAGGTCGGATGGTCTTCGTTCTTGCCGACGCTCGGGGAAACCACCCAACAGCGTTCGCATTTTTCCCCTTCCGCCACACGGACAATCACGTGCACTTTCTGCTCTTCCGTCACCTCATGCGACGGAGGATTCAATTTTACGTCGGAAACGATGAACACCTGTTCCAGCTCATCGACACTGGAAAGAAGTTGATACGTTTTTTCCGACGGAGTCAGTTCCACCGACGCCCCGAGGGAGTTGCCGATCAATTTGGCTGCACGCGCTTCTTCGAGCGATTTGAGGACGACATCGCGAACATGCAGCAATTGATCCCACTTTTGTTCCAGTTCATCATCGAAAACAGAAACTTCCACTTCAGGGAAATCCGTTAACTGAACGCTGATTTCCTCAACGCCCGGAGTATGTCGCCAAACTTCCTCGGAAGTGTGGGGAATGATCGGATTCAGCATTTTGTTCAAGGTAACCAGCATTTCATACAGGACGGTTTGCGCCGACCGACGAACAGGAGAATCAGGCAGCAGAACATATAGCCGGTCTTTTAGGACATCCAGATAGAATTGGCTTAAAAAGACGTTGCAGAAATGATGGATGTCATAATAAACCTGGTGAAAATCGTAATCGTCGTACGCTTGATTGATACGGCCGACCAAACGGTTCAATTTGATCAGGGCAAACCGATCCAATTCAGTCAACTCCGCCAGCGGCACACGATCTTTTGCCGGATCAAACCCATTCAGGTTTCCGAGCAGGAAGCGGAAGGTATTCCGCAGTTTGCGATAAACCTCGGCGATTTGCTTTAAAATCCCATCAGACAAACGCTGATCCGCCTGATAATCGGAGGAAGCAACCCAAAGGCGCAGGATATCCGCCCCGTATTGATTAATCACCTTGGCCGGTTCGATCACATTACCAAGGGATTTGGACATTTTGCGCCCTTCGCCGTCCATCGTAAACCCGTGGCTCAAAACGCCTTTATACGGAGCCTGCCCTTTCGTGGCAACCGAGGTGGAGAGGGATGAGTTAAACCAGCCGCGGTATTGGTCAGACCCTTCAAGATACAGATCAGCCGGCCAGGCCAGTTCCTCCCTTTGCTCCAGTACGGCGATATGGCTGCTGCCGGAGTCAAACCAAACATCCATCGTATCTGTCTCTTTGCGGAAACGGTTGCTCCCGCATTCGGAACAGCTTTGGTTTGCCGGCATCAACTCGTGCACTTCTTTGGCATACCATGCGGACGAGCCTTCCTTGGCAAAAAGGTCGGCAATAAAATCGATCGTCTCGCCGTTTATGTGCGGATGCCCGCATTCTTCGCAATAAAAGATCGGCAGCGGCACTCCCCAGATGCGCTGACGCGAAATACACCAGTCTCCCCGGTCGGCAATCATGTTGTGAATCCGTATTTCCCCCCATGACGGCGTCCATTTTACGTTTTTGATTTCTTCCAGCATTTCATCGCGGAAGCCGTCAATCGAAGCGAACCATTGCTCTGTGGCCCGGAAAATGACCGGTTTTTTCGTGCGCCAGTCATGCGGATATTGGTGCGTGATAAAGGTGAGCTTGAGCAGACACCCGACTTCTTCCAGTTTTTTCGTCACTTCCTTGTTGGCATCTTCGTAAAACAGCCCTTCAAACCCGGGAGCTCCGGCAGTCATTTTACCCTTGCCGTCGACCGGGCAGAGGACACCCAACTGATACTTTTGCCCGAGATAGAAGTCCTCTTCCCCATGGCCTGGTGCCGTATGCACACATCCTGTCCCGGCATCGAGGGTGACATGGTCACCGAAGATGATCGGGCTTTTCCGGTCATAGAACGGATGGCGGCAAATCACTCCGTTCAGGTCCTTTCCTTTGTAGGTGGCAATCGTTTCATAACTGTCGATCTCCGCCGTCTTCATAACCGAATCGACCAGCTCTTTGGCCATGAGCAGCTTGCGCTCACCAGCCTGGACAAGGCTGTAATCGAAATCTTCATTGAGCGCGATTGCCAGATTGGCCGGAATCGTCCAAGGTGTTGTGGTCCAGATCACCACATAGGTATCTTGTTCCGGTAAAACTCCATTGCCGTTTTCCACCGGGAAAGTGACATAAATCGATGCAGAGCGCTTGTCGTAATATTCGATTTCCGCCTCTGCCAGAGCAGTTTCCGACGAAGGGGACCAATAAACGGATTTCATCCCGCGGTAAATATGCCCCTTCTCCACCATTTTTCCAAATACGCGAATCTGCGCTGCTTCATACTCGGGAAGCAGGGTGATATATGGATGATCCCAATCCCCGCGCACACCGAGCCGCTTGAATTGCGCTTTTTGCTTTTCTATAAACGAAAGCGCATAATCTTTACACATCTCGCGGAATTGCACCGGGTCTACATTTTTCCGGTCCACTTTCTTTTTCGACACAATGGCGTGCTCAATCGGCAGACCGTGGGTATCCCATCCTGGAACATAAGGGGCGAAATAACCCTTCAGCGATTTGTAGCGAACGATGAAATCTTTCAATGTTTTATTCAGCGCGTGTCCGATGTGAATGTCGCCATTGGCGTAAGGAGGGCCATCATGCAGGATAAATTTTGGATTTCCCTTTCTCTTGGCCAGAACCTGGCCGTAGATGTCGATTTCTTCCCACCATTTTTGCACTTCCGGCTCTCTTTTCGGCAAATTTCCCCGCATGGGAAAATCTGTTTTGGGAAGGTTTAATGTTTTGCTGTAATCAGCCATCTTCAACTTCACTCCTTTATTGGGAAAAATAAAAAAACCTTCTGCATCCACTTAGGGACGAGAAGGTTTCCCGCGGTACCACCCTACTGGTTTATGCCGCCGCAAAAAGGACAGCAAAACCTCTTAACCATCCGTAACGTAGATGACGCGGTCGACCTTACTCCAATTTCAGGTGACAGTTCCAGGGTGATTTTCGATAGAACTCGGATTAGGCTTACACCATCCCTAATTCGCTGTACTCGAGTTTCCCTATCTACTCTTCCCTTTCCTTACCATTACCAGACTCAATTTTGAAACTATGTTTCAGAACGATCGGGGGCCCGTCAGAACATCGCTTTTTTCTTAAATTTACGGGAAGTTCTGCGCAATTCGCGACGCGGTTCCTCTTCATCCTCATAATAGGAAGAAGTCGCAGCAACCTCGTCCATCATGGCCGTGTCATCCATCGCGTTATTGAGCGCATCGCTGAAATCTTGATATTCCTGAGTCGACTGATCCATCAGCAAGTCGTTGGGCTGGGTATGTTCAGCATATTGCTCCAATTGCTTTCCTTGCTCTTCCAAGCCGTTCTCCAATTCTTCCAAGGACTCCCAATCGGAGTTTTCCAGTATGTCCAGATGAGATTGCACCAAGGTGCGGAAACGTGCCCGATAAACGGTCGCTTTTTGCTTGAGATCAAGCAGCTCGCTGTGGATCGCACGCGCTTTCTGCAATGCTTCGTTGATGATGCGATCGGCATTCTTCTCGGCTTCCTGCACGATGAGCTCGGCTTCTTTTTTCGCGTTCAAGCGCACTTCTTCGGCCACTTCCTGCGCAACGCGAATCGACTTGTGAATGCTCTGCTCCATCGATGTGAGAGCAGCCGTGGACGGTTGCAACTGCGGCATCGGTTCCGGATATCGTTGCACCGGTTGCGGTTGCGGTGGGGCCGGAGGTGGTGTCTGCTGTTGTTGCGCTTGCTGCGGTCCGGTTTGGAACATCGATTCGCCTTCCATCAACCGTTCGATCTCCGCCTGCAACTCCTCTACCTGTTGCTCCAGTTCCAATTTTTCGCGGGTCAAGAGTTCAAAGTCTTTAATAATTTGATCAAGAAAATCATTTACTTCATCTACATCATAACCGCGGAAAGATCTTTTAAACTCTTTATTGTGTATATCGTAAGGTGTAAGCGGCATCGTCCGCACCTCCTAGATAAATTGCATTCTTTCCTATTCGACAATATTACCAGATATCCTGCCAGATTGCCATAAGCTTGGATATCGTTCAAATAAAAGATACGATTTTAATCCAAAATCTTCCTTTTTTGCTTGTTCCGTCAATACTTTCTACACGTATGCGTCCAATTCCTCTTACTGACAGGAGATCGCCTGCTTCCACAGGATAATCAGGTTGATCCACCAACTTCCAATTTACCTTACATTTTCCATTCTTCACCAATAGCGATGCCTTCGTTCTGGAGATCCGGCAACTTTCCGCAACGACCGCGTCGACTCGCAAAGAAGCGACCGAAATGGAACGAACCGCGTACGCTTGTTCGGGCGGAGTCAATTCTTCGCGAGAAATCTTTATTATGTTAACACGTTCCCGCCCTACCTGTCCAACATGCATCCGGACATACTCCTCCATTTCTTCCGCCACCACAATATCCGCTCCATCCGCGTGCGGATAAATATCTCCCGTTTTTTCCCGTTTGATTCCCAGACCGAGAAGGGCTCCCAAAACATCCGGGTGCTCCAGGCGTTTGCCGCTGGCAGATTCCAGCCGAAAAAACGCCAGGCCACTCATATGCTCATCCGGGGCATAATAATCCGGAGCGATCACCGCGCGACGTCGCTCGCTGTCTGCTGCCCCTCCATCCGCAAAGAAAACCAGATCGGGGTGGCGCCGCACGATCGTCTCAAGAATCGTCTGCTCACGCGGATCCAAAAACGGCGTCAACACCATCTGGTTTCTGTTTGAAGCCCGCTCGGCCCAATCGAGGCAGCGCAGGACAAACGGGCGCTCATCCGGGCGGAAATGCATCAGGATGTTCTCATGTGCCTGTTTCAAATGAGACCCACCCATCCCAAAATCGCATAAATCCCCATTTGGACAAAATGCAAAGCAAATAAGGCCACGATCGGTGAAATATCGATCATGCCGATCGGCGGAATAAACCGGCGAAATACCGACAGATAGGGCTCCACAATCCGCTGGAGCAAGATCCCTACCGGTGACCCTTGCAGGTTTGGCACCCAAGACAGGAACACGTAGATAATAATCAGGATGTAATAGATCTCAAATGCCCAATTTAAAATTGAAAGTATCATGTGTACACGGTCACCTCAAATCTTTTGCCTCGTCTTCTCTTAAGAAATCCGTGATCGTTCCTTGAATGTCAACATTGGCCGGGGTGCATATAAAAATATTATTGCCCAATTTTTGGATATTCCCCCCCAGCGCATAAACAGTTCCGCTCAGAAAATCGATAATGCGGATCCCTTGATCCCGCCGTACCAGCTGGAGATTGACAACGACCGGGCGATGGCTTTTCAGGTGATCGGCGATTTCCGGAGACTCTTCGTATGTCTTCGGTTCAAACAGAACCAGGCGAATATTCTTTTGTGTATGCAAGGAAACGATGTTGCTCCGTCCCTTTTGCACGGAAGGAGCTGATTCGTCTTGCTCCTTCGTCTCCTCTTCATACAGATCCTCGTCGGTCACACCAAAAAAACCCATAATCCGATCCATGAAAGTCATGGGAGATCGCCTCCTTAAGGCTTCCATCCCCGTTTGCCTCTTCCAACTAACACGGATCCCAACCGAATCCATGTCGCCCCTTCTTCAATGGCAATATCAAAATCTTGAGACATGCCCATAGACAAATGTGGAATCTGTAAACGGGGCTGGTTCAACCGTTGTATTTTTTCTTGCAAACGTTTCAGCTCGCGAAAAACAGGACGCACTTCTTCCGGATGTTCCGCGATCGGCGCCATCGTCATCAGCCCGACCACATCGATAGTAGAATAATTCGCCACGTGGAGCGCAAATTCTTCTAATTCCTGTGGTGAAATTCCCGATTTTGATGTTTCGCCGGAAACATTCACTTGAATGAAGCAACGGAGCGGTTCGCACTGGCGCGAACGGATGCGGCGGTCAAGCTCTTCGGCCAGTGAAGGCCGGTCAAGGGAATGCAAATAACGAAACCGTCCGATCACGTCTTTGACCTTGTTGCGTTGCAGGCGGCCGATGAAATGCCAAACGCCCCTGTCTCCGATGGCCTCCATTTTCGGCAACGCATCCTGAACCTTGTTCTCTCCGATGTGCGATAATCCCAAATCAAGGGCACGCTTTGTTGTCTCAAGATCCACATATTTGGTCACTGCCACGACGTTTATTTCCTTCGGGTTCCGGCCGACTCGGTGGCAAGCCTGCTGTATCCTTTTCTGCACATTTTCCCAACGATTAGCAAATTCGTCCATCAGGATCTCCTTTCCTTCTTTCCAATCCATGCCACCATTCTTCCCGTTTTTCCACGGTCGCGTCGGTGAGAGTAAAAATAATCTCTGTCACAGCTTGTACACCATTTGGTCACAGAAATATGCTCCGGTTTCACTCCGGCTTGTTTCAGCAACTCCGCATTGGCTTTGCGCAAATCAAGCTGCCACTTGCCGGGGATGTGGCTCACGGCAACCCGTTTCAGGGCGAGGGGATCGGCGATCGCCCGCTCGAGTGGCTCATAAACACGGTCATCCACTTCATAGCAGCAAGGACCGATCGAAGGACCGATAGCCACGCGAATGTTGCCGCGGTCCGCCCCCGCTTGGGCAAGCAGATCGATCACTTTTGTCCCGATCTTCCCGACCGTTCCCTTCCATCCCGCGTGGGCAACCCCCACCATGTCCAATTCCGGGCTGTAGAAATAAAGAGGAACGCAATCGGCAAAAAAAGCGGTAAGCAGCACGTCTGTTTCCTTCGTCAGCATTCCGTCTGTATTTTCAAAAGCAGATTCCCGCGTGGTGTTGCCTTTGCCGCGATCTTCTCCCGTCACATGAACCACTTCCACCCCGTGCACCTGCTCCGCGCAAGTCCACGCGGCAAAGGGCATTCCCAGCATTTCGGCCAATTGGCGACGATTTTGCACCGTCAGCTCCGGACGCTCCCCGACATGGAGTGCATAATTGCGACAGTCCGGATCTTCCCCTTTTCTCCTGGCACTGAATCCAACCACGAGATGCGGAAACTCTTTTTCCCACTCTTCCAGTGTAAAACAAGGAATCGCGGCAAAATCCTGGTATTTGAATGGTTCCATACACTCCCTCCTTCGTATCATATTATCATATCTTTGCATATGGACAAATACTTCCTCTTCAGTCCCGCTCCTTCAGCTTTCCTGCGGCAGTTGAGCGTAATAGGGATCGCGTTCCCGGCCATCCAGCCGCACCAATATCACATCGGAGCCGATCTTGACGATCTGTCTCCAAGGTATCACCCATTCCTGTCCGCTGCTGACAAAGCCAAACCATTTGCTTTCACCCGGTACAACCAGCGCGCGAATGGTTCCCTGCCGCAAATCCAGTTCCAAATCATAAATTTGCCCCAGTTTTCTTCCGTCTGCGATATTCACCACATCTTTCGCCTGCAACTCCGAGATTTTCATATAGCCGCCCCCGTTTACTCAGATTGTTTATCTTATGTATATGACGAAGTCCGACAAAATGTACAGCCCGAAAAAAGCCAAAAAATAAAACCCAATCGCCGTCGGATTGGGCCTCATATCATTTGTTCACATTAATTGATAAATTTGTTCATCTGATGGATTGCCGCTTTTTCCAGACGGGAGACCTGGGCTTGGGAGATCCCGATCTCCTCGGCCACCTCCATCTGTGTCTTTCCTTCGAAAAAGCGCATGGACAAAATCATTTTTTCCCGGTTATTCAGTTTTGCCATCGCTTCTTTCAGCGCAATCTCTTCGAGCCATTGGACGTCTTTGGTTTTATCGTCACTTAATTGATCCATCACAAAAATCGGATCGCCTCCATCCTGATAAACAGGTTCAAACAGCGAGACAGGGTCCTGAATGGCATCCAGGGCAAACACGACATCTTCTTTTTGCACGTTGAGAGCTTCGGAGATCTCCAGGATCGTAGGTTCCCGGGAATAGCGGTTTGTCAATTGGTCCCTGACTTGCAGTGCTTTATAAGCGATGTCCCGCAGTGAACGGGATACGCGAATGGGGTTGTTATCCCTCAGATACCGCCGTATTTCCCCTATAATCATCGGCACGGCATAAGTAGAAAATTTCACGTTTTGACTGAGGTCAAAGTTGTCAATCGCTTTCATCAATCCGATGCAGCCCACTTGAAAAAGATCATCCACGCATTCTCCGCGATTATTAAAACGCTGGATCACACTGAGAACCAGTCGCAAATTTCCATTCACGAGTTTTTCACGAGCGGTCAAATCACCCGACTGAAGCTCCCCAAACAGCACTCGCATCTCCTGGTTTTTGAGAACAGGGAGTTTCGAAGTGTCTACGCCGCATATTTCCACTTTGTTTCGTGCCATGACTTCCCCTCCTCAGGATGGAACTAAAAGACAGTATGTCCTGAGGAGGGAAATTTATAATGACATGGAAATTAAACCATTTTATTGAATTCTTTACGCAATCTCTTAATAATTCTTTTCTCAAGGCGGGAAATATAGGATTGAGAAATTCCCAAAAGGTCTGCCACATCCTTTTGCGTTTTCTCTTCGCCCCCATCCAAACCAAACCGCAGCACCATAATTTTGCGTTCCCTGTCTGATAGATTGGAAAGGGCCGTTCGCAAAATTTTCCGGTCCACTTCGTCTTCAATGTCCCGGTAGATGGTGTCATCGTCCGTCCCCAAAACATCGGACAACAGCAGTTCATTGCCATCCCAATCCATATTGAGCGGCTCGTCAAAAGAAACCTCCGACCGCACTTTGTTGTTGCGGCGCAAAAACATGAGGATTTCATTTTCGATGCATCTGGAGGCGTAGGTCGCCAGTTTGATTTTTTTCGTCGGGTCAAATGTGTTTACCGCTTTGATCAAGCCGATCGTTCCAATGGAAACGAGATCCTCAATATGAATCCCCGTATTTTCAAACTTTCTGGCAATATAAACGACCAGCCGCAAGTTTCGCTCGATCAGGATGGCACGTACGGCTGCATCGCCTCCGGGCAGTTTTGCCAGCAGATGTTCTTCTTCTTCACGCGTCAGCGGTGGCGGAAGTGCTTCACTGCCACCGATATAATAGATTTCCTCCCCTTTTGCCCCGATATACAGCAAAAGCCGATACCAAAGCAGCTGTAAAATAATTTTCCACTTGACCAGCATGTATCTGCCCCCTCATTCATTTAGGAATGAACAGCCCGAATACAAGACGGATGAATAATCGCCTGGTATGTTCCATCGGACGACAGACGCCCGACATCTAAACCTATGAGAATTTTCTCCATTTTATTCCACCCGTTTTCCTGCCGCACTTGGACATGATCCGGCTTGATCGCCACCATCATGCCATTTTCCTTGCCTGCTGCCCGAAACGGGATTACCCGGATGCGTGTCGCCCACTCCGGAGGGAGTTCACTCCATGCCAAAGCAAAATCGTCCTGTTTCATCAACCGCTTGAATTCCGGAGGAAGCCGCTCTTCCAGCTGAGCGAACTCAATTAACATGACAGGCACGCGTGTAATCGGGTCCCGCAGCTGATTTCCCGTATCAATCAGTCCCGTGCAGGCGATTTCGTGTTCTCCCAACCGGATTTTGACCTCGGTCAAATAGCGATGCAAGGCTTGCCTCTCTTCCAGCGAACCGAGAGAGACCTTGGTGTAAATCCAGACAAGCGGAAACCCGAACAGGATCAGCCCCCACGAAACCGGGGAACCCCAACCGTACTCCGACTCGGTGAAAAAAATGCCACCAGCCACTTTGCTGTCCCCTGTTACGATGTAGTGAAGCGCGATGAGCGCTCCCCCGGCGATAAAACAGGCCAAATAAAAGACACCAAGTGTACGCAGATAGGCAAGCGGATGGCGAAAGCCAAAGGCAATCCAAATCATCAGCAACGAGACGATAATTTTGACCGGAAAAAAATAGGCAAGCGAGAAAGCCGACCACAAATAAAGGGTTGAATACAGCCCGCCCAGCAGCGCGGCAACAATCAACCGCCAGTACGGTGTACGTTGTTTGCGAATTCCCGACGTCAGCCACAGGAGGAGAAAATCCATACAGCTGTTAAGGAGGAAAACAACATCAGCATAAACCACCAAATCCGTTTCCCTCCTCCCCAAGTTTGAGTGAAACTAGTATATCTCAATCTATATTTCAAAGTCTGTCTAAACTTGCCAGGAAGAATTGGCTTTTTTCGTCGAACAAACAAAAAAAGGGAGCGGTGGCCCCCTTCCCTCCCCGCCATTCAGATGGCCGAGTCAGTCAGGGGTGCCCCGCTCCTAAAACTGCGGTGCACGTCATGCAAAAAAAGAGAGAGCAGTTTGTTGACAAAGTCTCAAACCAAAAGCCTGTCGGGTCCGGGTGCTTTTCTTTGCAGAAAAACAACCCTCTCCTCCTGTCGAAGCTTCTCAACAGCTTTAGATGTCTGTTGCGGAAACATCAGTTTTTGTTCGCTTGGGTTTATTTATTATTTTTAGTCCGGTTGCGCAAGAAGGTGGGTACCTCCAAATGCCCGTATGGATCGATAAAGTTTCCGTCCGTCGGTTTGGATTCTTTTTCCACGCGGCTGAACGGCGGAAAAACGGGTTCCTCTTTATGCCCAAAGTACGGTTTCCCATGCGTTTTGCCCCGTTCTTGCGGCTGTGATGATTGCTTCGTTTGCTGCTCGCCATCAAATCCGGTTGCAATCACGGTAACCAAGATTTCATCTTTCAAATCTTCATTGATCACCGCACCGAAGATCATGTTCACCTCTGCATGGGAAGCCTGGGTTACAATATCGGCTGCTTCATAAACTTCGTACAGACTGAGATTGGTTCCGCCCGTAATATTCATCAGCACCCCGCGGGCACCATCGATCGAAGTTTCCAGAAGAGGGCTGCAGATCGCCTTTTTGGCCGCTTCGGCGGCGCGGTTCTCCCCGGTCGCCGTCCCGATGCCCATCAGCGCAGATCCCCGTTCTGTCATAATCGTCCGCACATCCGCAAAATCGAGGTTGATCAGTCCGGGTACGGCAATTAAATCAGAAATCCCCTGCACACCCTGGCGCAGAACATTGTCCGCTTCGCGGAAAGCTTCGAGCATCGGTGTGTTTTTATCGACGATTTCCAGCAAACGGTCATTGGGAATGACGATCAGGGTATCGACATTTTCCTTGAGAGCGGCCACACCTTGTTCCGCCTGGCTCGCCCGGCGCTTTCCTTCAAAAGTGAACGGCCGGGTTACCACGCCCACCGTCAGCGCTCCCAATTCCCGGGCGATCAAAGCGATTTCCGGAGCCGCCCCTGTACCGGTTCCGCCACCCATCCCTGCGGTGACGAAAACCATATCGGCTCCCTTCAAAACACTTTCAATTTGTTCCCGGCTCTCCTCAGCCGCTTTTTTGCCGATCTCCGGTTTGGCTCCCGCTCCCAGTCCCCGCGTCAGTTTTTCCCCGATTTGCAAACGAATCGGTGCTTTTGAACGATTGAGCGCCTGAGCATCGGTATTGACCGCGATAAATTCCACTCCTTGCACTCCGGCTTCAATCATACGGTTAACCGCATTGCTACCGCCACCACCGACACCAATGACCTTTATCTGGGCAATCTGTTCCATTTCCAGATCAAAATCCAACATATTCTTGTCCCTCCAATAATCAAACTTCTGTTGTATCCGATAGATCGGAACTAGATAAATTCACTTAACCAGCTTTTCATTTTTTCGAATGCGGAAGGTCCGCGCTGTTTTTTCTGCCGGGGAGGGTGGTGAGCCGATCGGGGTTTGTTCAGCTGCAAAATCCCGCGTTTTTGCAAATAATGAACCATGCCAACGCCTCCGGTATAGGCCGGGTCCTTCACACCGATATTTCCCGGAACGGCAATTCGCACGGCGGAACCCAGCTGTTTCTGTGCCACATGCAGAATATGCTCGGTTGCCATTACGCCTCCGGTCAAAACGTATCCTCCTGCCGGTTCATCGGAATACCCCATCGCTTTCACTTGCTGGCGGATGAGTTGAAACATCTCTTCCAAACGCGGTTCGATAATTTGAGCCAGTTCGATCTGGGTTACAATCCTCTCCCGGGTCGTGCCAATGGTTTGTACCTGGAATGTTTCCTTTATCTCAGCAAAATCCTTGCTGGCAACCCCGTATTTGCACTTCACTTCTTCCGCAGTTGTCGTCTGGGTGCGCAAACCGATGGCGATATCATTGGTAATATACTCGCCGCCGATGGGGATCACAGACGTGCCGGCCAGATGCCCTTGCCGGAAGACGGTGATCGTCGTCGTTCCCCCACCGATATCAGCCACAACCACGCCCAGGTTTTTCTCATCGGCGGACAAACACAACTCGCTGACGGCAAGCGGCAAAAACACCATGCCGGCGATATTTAGATTCGCTTTTTCCACGCACCGGAGCAAGTTATGAATGATCGTTTTCGCTCCCGTGACGATAATGGCATCCACCTCCAACCGGACTCCGATCATCCCGTTGGGGTCATGAATGTCATCCAAACCGTCGACAATGAACTGTTTTGGTACCACTTCGATGATGGCGCGTTCCGGCGGAAGGGCGATGACCCGTGCCGCCTGCAGGACGCGATCGATATCGTGAAAGCTGATTTCCCTGTCTTCGCTTGAGACGGCGACAACCC
Source organism: Thermoactinomyces sp. CICC 10523 (assembly GCF_016055105.1). Classification (NCBI taxonomy): domain Bacteria; kingdom Bacillati; phylum Bacillota; class Bacilli; order Caryophanales; family Thermoactinomycetaceae; genus Thermoactinomyces; species Thermoactinomyces sp. CICC 10523. Next base: position 66,155 of record NZ_JAECVX010000005.1, on the reverse strand, counting down.
CATGGCTCGGTTGCAAAGAAACATGATGTCCAGACACACCGACAAATACCTCTGAGATCTCTATTCCAACCATGCGCTCTGCATGGTCAACCGCTTCGCGAATGGATTGTACCGCTTGATCGATATTGATGATGGCTCCCTTTTTCATCCCTTTGGATTCGGCAGTTCCGACGCCGACGATTTGCGTGGTACCATCCTGGTTAACTTCGGCCACGATCACGCGAACTTGGAAAGATCCAATATCCAATGTAATAACGAATTCTTCATTGCTCAATCTTGGGCACCTCCTTGCCCGAGAATCAAACTGTGCTAAAGTCCAATATGCGCAATGCTAAGGGAAAGGGAGGAATCACTTACAAACCATATTCAACAGCCAAGGAAGATTTACCTTTTAAGCCGCTAATTTTTCTTCTTGTTATACTTGCATATTTTTCCAATTAAAGAAAAAGAATGACACCGCTAAGCTCCTTCCTTAGCCTTATGATCCGGTATGAACCAGACGCTTTCCAATAAAAAAAGCGTTCCGCTGGGGTGCTTGTAAAAGGAAGGGTAATAGAGCATCATTTCGGAAAGATTGCGGACCCTGACAAAAATCCGATGCTTCCGTTTGCTGTCAATCTCAACCTGGTCTGCCTGCCCGGAGACAGGACGAACCGTCTCACATTCTCTGCGAATGCTACCCGGCAGTTTGGCCAGTTGGAGAACAGCTTGTCTCAACGTCGAATTTGAAGGCTTCCATCCCTCAAAGACAGGTACAGACGCTTCCACCGAAGCCGTGCGGTTCAGGAGAATCGTTCCGTCGGAAAGGATGGGAAAAAGTTCCTGATCACTTGACCGGAACATGGCTACGGGCGTTTTTTCCTGAACCTGTATGTAGATCTGATTGGGAAATGTGGTGGTCACCGTGGCGTTTTTAATCTCCGGCATGGTTTCCAAACTTTTCTCTATGTGTTCTCTGTTTACTCCAAAATAAGAAATTCCTTTGGAAATCTTTGCCTTATGAAGAATTTCCCCTGAAGAAACCAGATGATTCCCAACAATGTCAATTCGCTCAATTTTACTCAGCGGTGACCGCAAGAATAGGACAATGAACATTCCCGTAAAAAAGAGAAAAATGAAAGCGAACATCCAAGGAGCAGGGGAACGTTTCTTTCCTACCCGTGAGCGAAAAGGGGGCACACGCTCAACCATGGTAGAGATCTCCTTTCCCGTACTTCACCTTCACACTCTTAAGTAAGCCCTAAGTAGTAAAAAAAATTAATCTTCCCTATATATTACCACAAAAAAAGTGCGTTAAAAGATTTTTTACACAAAAAACAGCGGCACAAATCATGTGCTACTGCATGATGAAAAGCCAGTTTTTCTTTCCATGATCCCGCCCAGTTTGTTGATGACGGTTTCGAAGCGTTCATAGCCCCTGTCAATATGTTCCGCTCCGGTGATATGCGTGGTCCCTTGCGCGACCAGTCCGGCAATGACCAGCGCCGCTCCGGCTCTCAGGTCGGTTGCGCTGACAGAGGTTCCGTTGAGACTTTTCCCGCCGCGAACCCAAACCGTGTTGTTGTCCAGCGTGACATCCGCTCCCATTTTTCTTAATTCATCCACATGTTTGAGCCGTGATTCAAAAATCGTTTCGGTCAGCATGCTGATCCCTTCCGCCTGGGTCAGCAGAACAAGCATTTGCGGCTGCATATCCGTGGGAAAACCGGGATAAGGTGCGGTTGCGATGGCAGGAATCGGTCTTAGCCTTTTCGGCCCTCTGACGCGAAGGGAGTTTTCCCCCTGTTCGATTTCGATCCCGAGGCGTTGCAAATGCAAAATGATGCTGGTCAAGTGGGAAGGAATGACATTTTCCAGGAGAACTTCCCCACCCGTTGCACCGGCGGCCGCGGCTAGAGTGCCAGCCACGATCCGGTCGGGGATGATCGTGTGGCTGACCGGCCTCAAAGAACGCACTCCGCGAATGCGTATTTCCGGGCTGCCCGCTCCCGTTATCTGCGCCCCCATCTTATTTAAGAAATCCTGCAAATCGCTGATTTCCGGTTCACGGGCAGCATTTTTCAGCACAGTGGTTCCCTCTCCCAAAACGGCGGCCATCATGATGTTTTCCGTTGCCCCGACGCTTGGAAAATCCAACACGATCTCATCGCCGATCAATTTCGAGGCATAACAGTGGATCACGCCCTCTTTTTCGGTCATTTGCACACCTAAACGCTTCAAACCGTTCAAGTGGATATCAATCGGCCGTTTGCCAATCGCGCAACCGCCGGGATGGGATATGCAGACTTGCTTCAATCTCGCCAAAAGAGGCCCCATTAGAAAAATCGAAGAACGAATTTTGCTCATCAAATGATCTGGAATCACATAGTTATTGATCAGGCGGGTATTTACACGGATGCTCGTTTGGTGGCGTATTACTTGCGCTCCCAACGCCTCGAGAATTTGGCACATCGCCTCAATATCCGAAAGGCGTGGTACATCGTGGATCTCAAATATGCCTTCCGCCAGCACGCACGCGGCCAAAATCGGCAATGCCGCGTTTTTGGCGCCCTGAACGCGGATCGATCCAGACAGAGGTTTACCACCTTCGATCACAAACCCTTCCAAAGTGTCACCTCCGTTACCCTTCACCCACCACCTGCACTTCCGGTTCCAAACGAACGTTAAATTTTTCCTGCACTGTATCCATGATATAGTTGATCAAATTTAAAACATCCTGGGCCGTCGCATTGCCGCGATTGATGATGAAATTTGCATGCTGTGTGGAAACTTCCGCTCCGCCGATCCTGTAACCTTTCAGGCCCGATTCCTGAATGAGCCTGCCGGCATAATCCCCCGGCGGATTGCGGAATACACTTCCGGCACATGGAAATTGCAGTGGTTGAGTTTGTCTTCGACGATCCTTATATTGAGCCAGTCGCGAAGCAATTTCTTCCTTGTCACCATATGCCAGCTCGAAAGTGGCTTCTGTCACAACACCCTTGATCCCGGTCTGCAAAATGGACGTGCGGTAACTGAACGCCATTTGCTCATTGGTCAGAGTCAACCATTCTCCATCTTCTTTTAACACTGTGGCCGACTGAAGAACACGGGAAATTTCGGACCCGTGCGCTCCCGCGTTCATATAGACGGCGCCGCCGACGTTCCCCGGAATCCCTCCGGCAAATTCCAACCCTTCCAGTCCCTGCTTGGCGGTCATGGAGGCCAGCAGGATGGTGGAATAGCCACCCCCGGCCGTCACTTTTGTTCCCTCGATCTGCAGGTAGTTAAATCCTTCATCGAGCTTGAAAACGGCGCCGCGAATCCCGCCGTCACGCACCAGCAGGTTGGAACCGCGTCCGATCGCGCGCCAGGGGATCTGATGCTCATATACAATTTTCATCGCCAGTTCCAGCTCTTCTTTGCTCCGCGGATAAATCAAAAGATCGGCTGGACCACCAACTTTCCAGGTGGTATGGCGGGACAATGGCTCATTGACTCGCACATCTTTTACTCCGCTGTTTTTCAGCTCCTCGACAATTTGTTTCATCAGTCTGTCCCTCCTATCCTAGCTGAATCATACAATCCACCCGAAACTGGTTTAACATAGTTTATGCCGCCGTGTTTTTTGTGTGACGGGAGCCCAATGCAGCCCCCGTCCTTATCGGTTAATGCCGGCAAACGCAATTTTTTCCAATTCATCCACCAACACCTCGGCTGCCTGCGGACGCCCCAGACGGCGAGCCGCTTCACTCATCTCATGATGCTCATCCGTATTTTCAACCAACCGCTTGATTTCGGTCCACAAATTTTCCCCCGTGCATTCGCTCTCGAGCAACATCTTGGAAGCCCCTTGCTCTTCCAGCCAGCGGGCGTTGGCTTCCTGATGGTTATTGGTTACATAAGGGGACGGAATCAGAATAGAGGGTAATCCGAGCGCTGTCAACTCGGCAATCGTCGACGCCCCGGCCCGTCCAACCACCAAATAGGTCGAAGCCAGCACATCGGGCATGTTATAAATAAAAGGCTTCACATCCAGATTTTCCATCTCGGGAATTTGCGCCCGGATCTGCTCGTAATGAACTTCACCGGTCACATATACAAAATGGGCTTGCGGCATCTCCTGCACATGCGGAACCATTTGCAGGACGGCCTCGTTGATCGCTTTGGCGCCCCGGCTCCCGCCGAAAATAAGGATAATCGGACGATGCGGGTCGGTGATTCCCAGCGATTTGCGGCCGGCAGCGGCATTGGCCTGCACCACTTCCGTCGCACGAGGATTGCCCGTAAACACAATCCTGTGAGCCCGTCCCAGATATTTTTGCGATTCTTCCAAGCTGATCGCCACGACATCGACAAAACGGGACAAAAATTTGGTCGTCAGCCCGAGCACCACGTTTTGTTCATGAATCAAGGTGGGAATTCCCAGCTGATGAGCCGCGTAAACTGCCGGTCCGCTCACATAACCGCCTGTTCCCACCACCACATCCGGTTTAAATTCTTCTATGTATTGTTTTGAATTCCGTACGGCCCGCAAGAATTTGCGAATCGTATTGACGTTTTCCCAAGAGATGCTCCGTTTAAACCCCTGGATTTCCACAGTATAAAAACGAATGTTCCCTTCTTTGGGAACAATGCGCGACTCTAATCCTTTTTCCGTACCGATATAGGCGATTTCCACCTCGGGATAGCGTTTTTTTACCGCTCTGGCAATGGCCAGTGCCGGATAAATATGACCTCCCGTACCACCGCCGGATAACAAAATGCGTTTCATCACTTTTCCCCCTTCAAGTTGATTTTATCGTTCAGTAAACCGGGAAAAATTGAGCAAGACCCCCACTGCCGCCAGCGTTAGTGTTAAAGATGATCCTCCGTAACTCAAGAACGGCAGAGTAATCCCTGTCACCGGGAACGCCCCGGAGACCACACCGATATTGATCACCGCCTGAATCATGACCATCGCCGTTATGCCGGCAGCCACCAGACTGGAGAACAGATCCGGCGAGCTGATGGCCACGCGGATTCCACGCCAAACGATCACCGCAAACAAGATCACAACGGTTGCGGCACCCAAAAAACCAAGCTCTTCCGCCAAAATGGAGAAGATGAAGTCTGTATGCGGTTCAGGAAGATATAAGTGTTTTTGTTTGCTCATCCCGAGGCCGAGCCCCATCAAGCCACCCGGGCCGATCGCGTAAAGGGACTGAATCAGGTGATATCCCGCTCCCAAAGGATCCTGCCAGGGATTGAGAAAGGCGACAATCCGCTGAATTCGATAGGGGGCAGCCAGAATCAGTCCGGCAAATCCGGCAACGCCGAGCATGATGAAAGCGAAGATGTGTTTCATTCGTGCCCCGGCTGCGAAAATCATCGTCAGCCCCGTTCCCATCAGAACCGTGCCGGTACCGAGATCCGGCTGCATCATGATTAAGCCAAAGGCTCCCCCCAGCAATAACAATCCCGGCAAAAAACCCTTCCAGAAATCGGAGATTTTATAGCCGGGATCGGCAAACATCTTTGCGAGAAAGATGATCATCGCCAGCTTCATAAACTCGGACGGCTGAATGCTGAAAGCTCCAATGCCCAGCCAACTCCTCGCTCCGTTACGCAAAATCCCCACGCCGGGGATCAAGACGATGATCAGCAGAATAACACAGAGGATAAGGCCCGGTTTAGCCCACTCTTTAAACCGTCTGGGATCGATTTGTGAAATCCAAAACATCAGGAAAACGCCCAAAGCCGCAAATAAGAACTGCCGTTTGGCAAAGTAAAACGCATCTCCGTATTTGTGATAGGCAAAAGCGGCACTTGCGCTGTATACCATCAGCACTCCGATTGACAAAAGCAGCAAGATCGCAGCAACAATCACAAAGTCAGGAGTCAGGTTCCTTTTGTTCATGGGCGTTTTCACCTCTTACCGATTTGGGAAAAGCGATTTATATTTGAAGACTATGCACAGCTTGTTTAAATATGCTTCCCCGTTCTTCAAAAGAGGTGTATTGATCCCAGCTGGCACACGCCGGTGAGAGGAGAACGACGTCCCCTGCCGATGCCAGACGGTTTGCCAGGACAACTGCTTCATCCAGTGTGCTCACAGTATAAACTTCTTTAATATCTGCTTCTTTCCCTCGTTCTAATAAAATATCTTTGGTCTGCCCGTAAGCAACCATTGCTTTCACTTTTTCTTTCAACACAGGAACCAACTCTTTAAAATCGACGCCGCGGTCCAGACCGCCCCCGATCCAGACGACCGGTTCGGCAAAGGATTCCAACGCTTTCGCTGCCGCCTGTGCATTGGTCGCTTTTGAATCATTGTAAAAGCTGACACCATTTACCGTCGCAACATATTCCAGACGGTGCTCTACTCCCCGAAAAGTGCGGAGCACATCGGCAATTGCCGAAACCGGGCAACCGGCCGCCAGGCTGATCGCGGTTGCCGCCAGCGCATTTTCCAGATTAAACGTCCCTTTCAGAGCCACTTCGCTGACCGGCAATACGGGAAATTCCCGTTCATCCATTCTGGCCGTGATCATGCCGGACGATACAAATACGCCCCGCTCCACCTCCCGGGACCGGCTGAACCAATAAACACGGCCGGGACAATCGGCTGCAACCTGACGGCAGATTTCGTTCTCCAGATTAAAAATGGCCACATCCTCTTTCGTCTGGTTCAAGAACAATTTTTGTTTGGATGAAATATAATCCTCCAGCGTTTGATGATAATCCAGATGGGCCGGAAACACATTCAAAAGGGCTGCTATTTTCGAAGCGAAACGTTCGGTTCCTTTCAGCTGGAAACTGCTCAGTTCCGCGACGAGCCACTCATCCGGTTCAATGGTTTGCACCACATCCGACAACGCTTGTCCAATATTGCCGGCCACGGTATTTTTCACCCGGCCCTTCGTCAGCATTTGGCCGACCAGGGTGGTGGTCGTCGTTTTTCCGTTGGATCCGGTGATGCCGATGATCGGCCCTTTTGAGAGCAACCCGGCGATCTCTACTTCGGTAATGACGGGAATTCCTTTGCCGAGCGCCTGTTGCACCGGTTTGGCCCGATAGGGAATACCCGGATTTTTGACCACCAGATCGACTTCATCCGAAATCAGGTCATCGGGATGCCCGTCGCAAATCACTTGGATTCCGAGCGATTCCAACTCGTTTGCGGATTCGCATTCCGAACGCGGTTTCAACTCATTCACCAACACCTTTGCACCAAGGCGGTGAAGCAGCTTGGCGACCGCAGCGCCGCTTCTGGCAAGGCCGAGCACAATGACAAAACGGCCTGCCCAGTTTTGCGCATCATTCATGATCTCATTAACACCTCGAGTACCACGCCGATTGCAGCGAGAATGAAGCTGATAAACCAAAAGGTGGTAACCACGCGCCACTCCGACCAGCCGCACAATTCAAAATGGTGATGGAGCGGACTCATGCGGAAAACGCGTTTTCCCCGCAATTTGAAGGAAGTGACCTGAATCATCACCGACAGGGCTTCAACCACAAACACACCGCCGATAATTGGCAGGAGCAGCTCCGTCTTGGTAATGACGGCCAGTGCGGCAATTCCTCCTCCCAAGGCAAGCGATCCGGTATCCCCCATAAATACTTTGGCCGGATGCGCGTTAAATACCAGAAATCCGAGCAAGGCGCCGACAACGGCAATGGAGAAAATAGCCACGGTCTGGTTGCTCTGCAACATTCCGATAATCGCATAGGCTCCGTAGGAACAAGCCGCTGAACCGGCGAGCAATCCATCCAGCCCGTCCGTTAGGTTTACGGCGTTGGAAGCGCCGATCATCATCAAAAGCAGAAGCGGCAAATAGAGCCAGTTGAGCTGAATCGTATAATCCGTTCCCGGAATGGTCACATCGAAAATATAGATATGCGCATGGTTGGTCCGTACCTGCAACAAAACCCAGAACAGCACCAAACCGATGAACAATTGGCCCAGAAGTTTCTGGTTGGCCGTCAAACCAAGGCTTCTTTTCATTACCACTTTAATATAGTCATCCAAAAAGCCAAGCACTCCATATCCCATGGTGGCGAATAACAGAAAAAATAAGTCAGCGTTCACAACAGGCTTATCACTGTTTAAAAGGGTAATACTGCTTAGCGGAATTGCCGTCAGAACAATGGAGGTAAGAATCAAAACACCGCCCATCGTCGGGGTTCCCGCTTTTTTCAAATGCGCTTGCGGACCTTCCTGTCGAATGCTTTGTCCAAACTTCAACCGTCTTAAAATCGGAATAATCATCGGCCCCAGTATAACTGCTACCCCAAACGCTACCGCGAGCGGGACCAAAATGATGCGAATATTGATATCCCCCATATTCCTTCCCCTACTCTCCTTCTGTTAATTTTTTTATGACACGGTCCAATTCTACCGCTCTCGACGCTTTGACCAAGAGCAGAATATCGCCGTTTCCTTCTCTATTTAAACGATCAGACGCTTCTTCAATCGTATCGAAATGATCTATCACTATCGGGCGGACCGGCACGGCGGATTTGGCTCCTTCCCCGATCCATTTCCCCCGCTCCCCAAGCGTGTACAGCCGGTCGATTCCTTTTTTCACCGCATAGACGCCGAGGTCGGTATGGTACATTTTCTCTTCCGGCCCGATTTCGCGCATATCCCCCAACAGAGCCCATTTCTTCAGCCCCGGCTCCAATTCGCTGAGGAGATCCAGCGCCGCTCGCATCGATGTCGGGCTGGCATTGTACGAATCATCGATGATTTTCATACCGTTGGCAGCCTGCTTCAGTTCCAGCCGCATCCCGGTCAGCTTCACAGCGGCGAGGCCCTCTTGGATCTCTGATTCGGCCATTCCGAGATAACGGCCCACCTCAACCGCCAGCAGGGAGTTTTTCACGTTATGCCGGCCCATCAGAGGCAGGTAATATTCGGTTTGATATTTCCTGGAGCGGAATCTCATTCCCCGTACGCCTTCGATTTGAACGTCCACCGGGGATTCGTCCGACTCTTCCCCCCAGCCGACGCGAATCTGCGGGTGGTGATCCTCTTTCAAGAACTGCCGCAGCAAAGGCTCATCCCCGTCAAAAATCAGGGGGCCATTCTCTTTAAGTCCTTCTTTTATTTCCAATTTTGCCTTGGCAATTCCTTCCCGGCTTCCGAGATGCTCCAGATGGGATTCGCCGATATTGGTAATCACCGCCACATCAGGGCGAGCGATCCGCGAGAGAACTTCGATTTCTCCGGCGTGATTCATCCCCATTTCAACAACCGCTGTTTCCGTTTGTTCCGGCATGGACAGCAGTGTGAGGGGGACTCCTATATGATTATTTAAGTTTCCTTTGGTTTTATGCACGTGATATTTAACGGACAAGACCGTTGCAATCAGATCTTTCGTCGTGGTTTTGCCGTTGCTCCCGGTTACGGCAACCACCTTGACCCCGCTCTCTTCACGATACCTCGCCGCCAGCTGCTGCATGGCCAGCAACGGTTCCGGGACGAGAATAAACGGAATTTCCCGGTTCTCCGGAACAGGCCGATCCTGACTCCACAGGGCAGCGGCAGCCCCTCGCTCAATCGCGTCGTCGATAAACCGGTGGCCGTCAAAACGCTCACCGCACAGCGGAACATAAAGCTGATTTGGCTCAAGCTGACGGGTATCTGTCGACACCCCGCGAATCATCCGATGTCGGTCGACTGCATTGCCCGCCCATGTTCCACCGGTTACCTCGATAATCCAGTCACATGTACGTTCAATCATGCTTCTCCCCCACTTTGTCTTTCACGCGCTATTATCGCTTCGCGCGCAACTTTCCGATCATCAAACTCGTGGCGGACTCCGTTAATCTCCTGATAGGTCTCATGTCCTTTTCCGGCAATCAGCACGATATCCCGTACTTCCGCCCGGTCAATGGCAAAGCGGATCGCCTGCCGACGGTCGGTGATCTTCACATAACGATCCTGAGCATCTGCAGGAATCCCTTTGATCATATCAGACAAAATCGCATCCGGGTCTTCTGAACGCGGATTATCCGATGTAAAAATAGCGAGATCGCTGTATTTTGCCGCGATGGCAGCCATGATCGGACGTTTGCCGCGATCCCGGTCCCCGCCGCAGCCAACAACGCAATAAACCTTGCCGGTGGCAAATTCGCGGATCGTGGTCAACGCATTTTCCAGGCTATCCGGCGTGTGGGCGTAATCGACGAGAACGGTATACGGTTGACCGAGTGAAACCGGTTCAAAGCGTCCGTTCACACCGGGAATATTGGCCAGACTTGATTGAATCACCTCCAGGGAAACGCCTTCGATCAGGGCTACACTGATCGCCGCCAGCGCATTGTAAACGTTGAATTTGCCGATCAGTTTCAAGCTGATCTCCGCTTCACCGCGGAATGATTTCAGGGTAAAAGTGGTGCCGTCCTGTGTAATGCGAATGTTTTCCGCCCTCACATCCGCAGGGTTTTCGATGCCGTAGGTCACAACCTGCGCAGGGGTGATTTTCTTAAAATAAGGTGTAGCTTCATCATCCGCATTCAACACCGCACAGGCATGATCTGCGGGTTCGGAAGCATAGTGATTGCCGAGCTGGCTGAAGAGCAACCCTTTTGCTTGGCGGTACTCCTCCATCGTCTTGTGATAATCCAGATGATCCTGGGTCAGGTTGGTAAAAACGCCGATATGAAAACGGCAGCCTCTTGTCCTCCCCTGATCGAGGGCATGGGAGGAAGCCTCGATGACTGAATACTCACAACCCTCGTCACGCATCATCCGAAATGTTTTCTGCAAATCGACGACCTCGGGCGTGGTATTTTTCGCCGCGAGAACCCGCTCGCCGATCTTCGTCTGAATGGTGCCGATCACCCCGGACTTATAGCCGGCGCCGGCCAGCAATTGCTCGATTAAATAGGTGGTAGTCGTTTTCCCGTTCGTCCCGGTAATGCCGATCAATTTCAATTCCTCGGTCGGATACCGGTAAAATTCTGCTGCCACGATCGCCATGGCGCGCCTCGAATCCGGAACCATGATGACCGGCACCGGCGCAGTGACCGGTTTTTCCACCATGAGCGCAGCAGCTCCATTGGCCACCGCCTGCTCGACAAACCGGTGTCCATCAACGTTAAACCCTTGCAGGGCAATAAAGAGATCTCCCGGTTTGACCTGGCGCGAATCGATCTGGATGCCGGTGATCTCGGTATCCGGGTCTCCACCCGCCACCGTATGTAATATTAGCGGTCGGATCAACTCTTTAAGCAGCATGTTGTTCCTCCTTTGAGAAATACAAAAGACAAGACAAAATGCCAGGGTTTAAACCTGGCATATGTTTATAACACATACCCTATTTTAATCCCCTTTGCTGGTTTTGTCACTTCCAATGACTACTACTGCGGTGAACAGCCAAAAACCGGATCTGCGCCAATAAACAAAAGGGCCATGCCCTATGCAAATTCTGGCGTTTGCATTTTGTTTGCAAATTGTTTGCAAAGAGATCACAAAGATTCCATCCTGTATTTGTCTAATTCCCTAAATAAATCTTGATGGTTGATCCTTTCTTTACACGAACGCCGGGCTTGGGCATCTGATTGATCACTTTTTCTCCCGTTCCCACTACCTGGAGCGGAAATGAAAATAAACTGTTGCGAATCCGGTCGATATCTTGTCCGATCAGATTTGGAACGGATACGATCGGGGTCGTGAGCGGAGTCTGTTCCAGCGGGATTTGCTTTGTCCGCTTCGGGATTTTCAAATAATGAAGCGAATCTTCCAAAATATTTCCCACGATCGGGGCTGCAACAACACCGCCGAACTGGATCCCCTTTGGATTGTCGACAGCAACATAGACGACGAGTTTGGGATCGTCCGCCGGGGCAAAACCGATGAAGGAGACGATGTGATTGTTTTGCAGATAATGTCCGTCAGGCCCTACTTTCTGTGCCGTACCGGTTTTCCCGCCGACACGGTAGCCATCGATATACGCTTTGTTCCCCGTCCCGCGCGCAACAACGCTTTCCAGGGCACTCCGGACAATCCGGGAAGTCTCTTCCGAAATCACCCTGCGCCTCATCTTCGGCTGAACCTTTTCAATTATTTTGCCGGTTTCAGGATCGATCCAAGCCTTCGCCAAGTGGGGAACCATCAATTTCCCTCCGTTGACCGCAGCGGATACGGCCGCCACCTGTTGAATCGGCGTCACCGAAACCCCTTGCCCAAAGGAGGTCGTGGCCAGCTCAACCGGGCCGACCCTGGATTCCTTAAATAAAATCCCCTTCGCTTCTCCGTTTAAATCAATCCCCGTTTTCTGTCCAAAACCGAATTTGCGGATATAAGCGAATAAATCCTTCTTGCCTACGCGCTGCCCAAGCGTCACAAAGCCGGGGTTACAGGAGTTCTCCACCACCTGCAAAAACGTTTCGTGCCCGTGTCCGCCCGCCTTCCAACATCTCAGGCGCGCTCCGCCGACCATGATATAACCCGGATCATTAAACCCTTCATTCAAGTTGACCTTATGCTCCTGAACAGCGGCAGCCAGGGTAATGATTTTAAAAGTGGAACCGGGTTCATACGTTTTCCAAATTGGCAGATTGCGGTTGTATACCAGCGGATCGGTTAACTGATATTGATCGGGCCGGTAGGTGGGGCGGCTGCTCATCCCCAAAATTTCTCCCGTATTGGGATCCATCGCGATCGCCAGGACACTTTCCGGCTGATACTTGGCCATCGCTTGATCCAGTTCCCTCTCGATAAAGGTTTGGATATGATAATCGAGCGTCAGTTCCAGATTCAGTCCATCTTTCGGCGGTGTATACCGGTCATGCCCGCCCGGCAGCTTATCTCCGCTCGCTGTCGCGCTAAATGAAACATACCCGGGGGTTCCTTTCAATTTATCATCATAAACCAGTTCCAACCCTGCCAATCCCTGATTGTCACCGCCTGTAAATCCCAGAACGTGGGCCGCCAGGCTTCCGTAGGGATAGTATCGCTTGCTGTCCTCTGTCACCGCGATTCCCGGCAAACGAAGCCCTTGAATTTCGCGCGCTTTTTCTTCTGATATTTTCCTGCCCCACGGCCGGATCCAATTAAACAGCGTGCGCTTTGTGATCTGCTGGTAGATTTTCTCTTCCGGCGCATCCAGGATTCGGGCCAATTTTTGCGCTGTTCCTGCCGGGTCCTTGATCTGGGCCGGTATCGCGATCACGGAAGGAGAACTGATATTATAAGCCAGCTTTTTTCCGTGCCGATCCAAAATGTCCCCCCGTTTTGCCTGAAATGGGATATCACGGCTCCACAAGTCTTTCGCTTTTTCAGCCAGCCATACTCCTTCAAACAATTGAACATAGGCCAATCGCCCCAGGAGGACCATAAACACGAACAAAGCGATCAGAAACAATGAAAAGAGCCGCCTTTTCGACGTCATTCTGCCGGCCATTTTTCCCCTCTCCTTCTCAAAAGCTCCTTTATCAAAAACTATGAAGCTAGAATAGAAAAAATGACGCCGGCCCATAAACACATATGTTCTTTCAACGCAACCGCAGTAGGGATGCACTGCAAAGAGGCCATCAGCATCAAGGGGGCACCACGCACCGGCTGCAAAGCTGACGCAGGTGCATTCCCCACAAAAAAAGCCCGACCCCCTATGGGCCAGGCTGAAAACCTCTATTTGATTGACTCGGCGAAGCTCTGATCTGGCTGAACATGCCTGATTTGCAATGCCGCTTTCATAATGTTCCGCGCAACCGGTGCGGCCACGGTTCCTCCCGAACCGGAACCGGTCGGGGTTGTCGGTTGGTCAATCGCGACATAGACGACCAGATTTGGATGATCATAAGGAGCAAAACCGATGAATGAGACCATGTATTTCCCTTTGAGATAACCTTTTCCCTCAGGATCGGGAATCTGTGCCGTTCCCGTTTTCCCCGCTACCTGATAGCCGGGAATTTCAGCTTCAACCCCCGTTCCATGTGCCACAACATCACGCAAAAGATCTCTCACCTGTTTTGCCGTTTCCGGCTTGATAATGCGGTGTCCCTCAGGTTTGTACTCCTTCACTTTTTTCGACAATCCGCTGTCCCACTCTTCCTTAAGCACATGCGGTTTCATCAGGATCCCGCCGTTTGCGATCGCACTGACTGCTGCCACCTGTTGAATCGGCGTAACCGAAATCCCTTGTCCAAAAGCGGTTGTTGCCAACTCGGCCGGATACAAGTTTCGGCCGTAATAAACGCCGCGGGCTTCTGCCGGCAAATCAATGCCGGTGCGTTTTCCAAAAGAATCGGTAATATTGCCGAAACCAAAGCGCGCAATATAATCGACCAGCTTGTTGCCCAGCATCTGACCGAGACGCACAAAAGCTACATTGCTTGATTCTTCGATTCCCTGACGGTACGTGATTCTCCCCCAGCCGGTTTCGTTCCAATCCCGGATCACCTGATCCCCAACGCGGATTGATCCGGACTGGTACAAGGCATCCGGATGAAACACACCCTCTTCGATCGCTGCAGCCAATGTGACAATTTTAAACGTGGAACCCGGTTCAAATTGGCTTTCAATCGCCCGGTTCCTCCGGTTATCATCGTTGATCGTTTCCGCATACCGGTTAGGATCAAACGTCGGTCGGCTGGCCATCGCCAAAATTTCACCCGTTTTGGGGTCGGCCACAATCGCCGTTCCGCCTTTTGCCTGATAATTCCGAACTGCTTCATCCAGTTCCAGTTCAACCTGCTGCTGAATGCGGGAATCAATCGTCAACACCAGATCTTTTCCCGGTTCCGGCGGAGTATCTTTTGACGGCTTATCGGTGATCATCATTCCGTTACGGGCTTTTAAATACTTAATATAGCCCTCTTTGCCCCTGAGCAAGCGATCATAATATTGCTCCACCCCGCCCACCGCAACATCATCATAGTTTACATACCCCAATACGTGCGCCGCTTCGTTCCCGTTATATTGGCGCATCGTTGTCGGGAAAGCATAAATGCCCTCAAGCTGCCCTTGCTTGCGCAACGCCATGACCTTGTCGTAAACCGGCTCCGGGTATTTATAATGACCGTCCGCTTTCAACTCGACGGATTTTTTGGATGAAGTCAACAGTTTATACAGGGAACTTTCGCTGATCTTCAGAATCGGAGCCAAAACCGATGCTGTCTTGTGCGGATTTTTCACTTGTTTCGGATCTGCCAGAAAGATATAAGCGTCCACTTCCCAAGCCAATGGTTGCTCTCTCGTTCGGTCGTATATGGTGCCTCGTTTGGGTCTAAGCTTATCGTCATAAATCCATTTTTTTTCGGCGTCTGCCAACAGTTCATTATGATCGAAGGTCTGCAACCAAAACAATCTCCCGATGATCACGCTCAAACAAAGGATCCAAACGAGCCCGATGAGAAGAGAACGCTTTTTGCTCTCCTTGAACATCGAACCCATGATTCAGCCTCTCCCATCTTCGACTAGCGTCAGTTTGGTTTGTTCGCTGCCGTTATCCGGCTACGGCCGAATCGAAGGCAAATATTTTGGAGCGGTCAACTGGAGCCCTTTGCTTTCGGCAAACTGCTGAATGCGCTCCACACTTTTCAACTTCAGAATCTCTGACTCTAACTGAAGGTTTTCCTTCTGTGTCTGGGAAATCTCGAGTTCCGTATTGCGGATGGCCACATTTAGCTCTGTCGCCTTGGCATATCTCGACAGAACGGAGACCGCCAAAGCGACGCATATGATCACGCTGAACAAATAGAGCATTTTCTCCCCGACCGGGAGTGCTTTGCTCGGAGATGTTGCCCGTTTCTTTTTTGTTTCTGTGTAAGGCTTCTCGAGCGGACGGGCCGTTGCAGCTTGAAAACGATCCTCTCTCATTATATAAATCCTCCTTACACTGCCAGCTTCCTTTAACCCTCTTTTATTCTCTCTGCTATGCGCAATTTGGCCGATCGCGCTCTCGCATTTCTCTCTATTTCTTCGGCGGACGGCAAAATCGGCTTCTTTGTAATAATGCGCAAATCCGCTTTTTGATTGCATGTGCAAACCGGAAAATCAGGCGGGCATATACATCCTTGTGCATGTTTTTGGAAAAACTTCTTGCAAATCCGATCTTCCAATGAGTGAAAGGTGATCACGGCAATTCGCCCGTTCGGGCCGAGCACTCGGAGTGCAGCTGCCAGCGCATCTCCAAAGGCGTTGAGTTCATCGTTTACGGCTATGCGAATCGCTTGGAAAGTACGGCGGGCTGGATGGGGACCTGTTCTCCTTGCAGGTGCAGGAATCGCTTGTTTGATCACTTCTACCAGTTGATGAGTGGTTGAGATCGGCATTTTTTCTCTTGTGTTTACGATCTCTTTGGCAATTCGCCGAGAAAATTTTTCTTCTCCATATTCGAACAAAATCCGTGTCAGCTCTTCCTGGGACCATTCATTGACGATGGTGTAGGCGGTGAGCTCACTTGTTTCATCCATTCGCATATCGAGCGGTGCGTCGTGCTGGTAACTGAATCCGCGCTCGCCAATGTCCAATTGGGGCGAAGAAACGCCCAAATCAAACAAACATCCATCCACATGGTCGTATCCCAGCTCTTTTATCACTTGATCCAGGAAGCGGAAATTGCTTTTCACCAAATGAAGGCGGCATTGCGCATCCTGAAGCCGCTTCCGGGCGTGATCCAGTGCCATCTGGTCTTGATCAAGGCCGATCAGAACCCCATTCGGTTGAAGCCGCTCGGCGATCATCCTGCTGTGCCCGGCACCGCCCAGGGTACAATCCACATAGATGCCATCCGGTTTAACGCGAAGTCCATTTACTGCTTCTTCTTTAAGTACCGTTTCATGCAAAAACACATTCATACATCCTTCATTTACAAATCCAAATCCACGATGCTTTCCGCAATTTCATTAAAAGACTCTTCCGAGCTGCTGTAATAGTCCTCCCACAGCTCTTTGCACCAGATTTCCACACGGGTGGAAACCCCGATAATCACGCATTCCTTTTTAAGCTTGGCGTAGTCTCGCAGATGTCCGGGAATATTGATCCTTCCCTGCTTATCCTGCTCGACTTCGCATGCTCCAGAGAAAAAGAAACGGGTAAACTTGCGTGCGTCAGCTTTCGTGAATGGAAGTGATTTAAGTTTCTGCTCTAATTGTGTCCACTCTGAGCCGGGGTATGCAAATAGGCACTGATCCAGTCCACGGGTGATCACAAAGGTTTCGCCCAATCCATCGCGAAATTTGGCAGGCACGATCAATCGGCCTTTATCGTCGATGTTGTGTCGATATTCACCCATGAACATGCCAGTTTGCCTCCCCTCGCTCCCCCTTTTCACCACTTCCCTCCACTTCCCACCACATTGCTAATTATACCACACGCCCATTAAAAAATCCTGCACCCGCGTGCAGGATTCCAGAAGTTTATTTCCATTTTTTGGATAAATTATAACTGCCAGCTGGCCAAATATTTCTCTTGCTCTTCGGTGAGACGGTCGATTCGGATTCCATTGGCCTCCAGGAAATACCGGGCCACCTGTTCATCAATCTGGTAAGGAACATCAATCACTTTGCGCCCGATTTTGTCATGGTTTTCATGCACATACAACAGGCAAAGGGCTTGCAGGGCAAAAGTCATATCCATGATTTCCGCCGGATGACCGTCGCCCGCCGCCAGGTTGACAAGACGCCCTTCGGCCAGGAGATACAACTTGCGCCCGTCAGGCAGCAAAAACTCCTCGATATCTTTCCGCACCACCCGTTTGCTGACCGCCATTTGTTCCAATGCCGCCACATCGATTTCCACATTGAAATGACCGGCATTGGCCAAAATCGCACCTGGCTTCATCACGTGGAAATGATCAGCGCTGATCACTCCTTTGTTCCCGGTGGTGGTGACGAAATAATCCCCGAACTTCGCCGCTTCTGCCATCGGCATCACAATAAAGCCGTCCATATGGGCTTCCGTCGCCTTAATCGCATCCACTTCAGTGACGATCACCTGCGCGCCAAGCCCCTTCGCACGCATTGCCACACCGCGTCCGCACCAGCCATAGCCGACGACAACCACTGTTTTGCCGGCAACGACCAGGTTGGTGGTGCGATTGATCCCATCCCAGACAGACTGCCCGGTACCGTAACGGTTATCAAACAAAAATTTGGAGTATGCGTCGTTCACGGCCACCATCGGGAATCGCAGCTCATCCGTTTTTTCCAGCGAACGGAGGCGCAGGATTCCGGTGGTCGTCTCTTCACATCCTCCTTTGACGTTTTCCAGGAGATCGGGACGTTCC
Source organism: Thermoactinomyces sp. CICC 10523 (assembly GCF_016055105.1). Lineage (NCBI taxonomy): Bacteria > Bacillati > Bacillota > Bacilli > Caryophanales > Thermoactinomycetaceae > Thermoactinomyces > Thermoactinomyces sp. CICC 10523. Next base: position 47,952 of record NZ_JAECVX010000005.1, on the reverse strand, counting down.
GAGTGCAGAATGCTGACAAGATCCCCGCCATCGTCAATAATCAGATCCGGTTTCGTTTCCAATGTTTTGATCAGGTGATCTTTGTATTCTTCCGGGCTCGGATTATATTTGGCAAAGACGGTAATCCCCGATACAGCGAGAGCAGCAGCGATGTCATCCTGTGTGGACAGCGGATTGCTCCCCGTAATAGCAACATCGGCGCCTGCATCGCGAATCAGTTCCGCCAGGCAAGCTGTTTTTGCTTCCAGATGAAGCGAGATCGCCACTTTTTGCCCGGCGAGCGGTCTTTCTGCCGACAACCGTTCACGCAGCCGATTCAAGACCGGCATGTGCTCACGGGCCCAGTCCATTTTCAGGCGGCCATTCGGAGCCAGATTGAGATCGCGAACTATGCTTTTTTCCACAGGATTCATCATAATCCCCCTTATGTATGAGATAACAAAACTGAAACGGCGATTTTACAAGATAACAAAATGATGCCGCAAAGCTCGATCAATGTCAACGAAAGATGTTTCCACCAATTCATCGATCCAGTTGATCCCGTATAAGTTCCAATACTGAATCACATTATAGACCCGCTCTTGCGGTTTCCTGTCCGGCCTGACCGAGGCAATCAGCTCATCCCATTGACGTAAGCCTGCCCCGTGCTTCGTTTCGATCGCTTTTTTGGCAAAGCGGTAGAAATAGTCTATCTGCGCCAAAACCTTCTCCTCGTTTTTACGGCCCATCTCCCGCATATTCATGCCGATTTCCCCAGCCAGTTCATCGGTCAGCCGGCGGTGGAGAGCCTGAATGGACTCTTTGGCATGCAAAAACCGGCTTTCCAGCTCCGGAGGCTTTCTTTCTTCCAGCCATTGGGCCCTCTTTTCTTCGAGACGGCTGAAAACATCCATCCAAGACAGGGAAAAATCATTGATTCGCTTTTCCGCCAGCCGGTCGATTAACGTCAACTGTTCACGCGGCAGCACAATGGGCATCTCCAGCCTCATTTCGCGAAAAGCTTCCCGCAGTATTCCCCAATAGGCAATTTCACCGGGCCCTCCGACAAAAAAGAGAACCGGGAACAGATACTCTTGCATTAACGGCCTTGTGATCACATTGTTGCTGAATCGTTCAGGGGCCGTTTCCGCCAGATGGAGCAATTCTGCTTCCGTAAAGCGGTGACCCGTTTCTCCTGCCTGCCAGACCTCCCCTTCCCGGTACAACGGATAGCGTTCGCCGTCAATCAGGATGAAAAGGTTGGCTTGATTGTCCTTCAGCTCGACCGGAGCCGGGAATCCCCACTGCTCCAGCATGATCGTTTTTTCGGCAACGTGTTGCAGCAGCCGGGGGCTTTTCATAATCAATTCCCTGAAAAAGGGGCTTTCAAGTTTCCTCAGCCCCGGGTCCGCCGAGTCGATGAGCACAAGCCCCCATTTTCCGAAGAAATCGTGCATCACTCTCGCAAAAAAACGGGTCCACGAAAGCGGCTCCCCAATCAATTGCTTCATTCTGTCAAGCCACTCTTTTTTATGCTCATGATCAGGCAGCAGACGTGCGAGCGACTCCAGCCAGGAATGGGTTTCCTCCGGGGTGAGAACGTAAGCAGAGACCGGCTGTTTCGGTTTCCCTTTAACTTCCAGTTTCACTTTGCGCGATTTGTTCTCCGGGTGATCAATCCAAATATGATTGACCTCCTCAAAATCATGATCTTCGCCGGCAATCCAAAAGACAGGGATCACCGGGCGGTTCAGCATTTCCTCAGCCCGCCGGGCCCATTGGATAACGGTGATCGCCTTGTGGATCGTATAAAGGGGACCGCTTAACAGACCGGCTTGCTGACCGCCGATCACAACCAAGCTGTCCGGATTTTTCAACCGTTCCAGATTGCGGATAACCGCCGGATGAGACAGCTCCGGTTCCAGATAAGATTGAAGCGCCTCAACTAATCTGAGGCGCGGTGCAGCCAGCCCAGGCCGCATTTGATCCAGGTAGGAAACGCGTTTGCTGATGCTTTCCTTCTCCCAGGGTGTATATGCATAAAAGGAACGAACAAATGCCTCATTTTCAAGATAAGAATGAAATAAACCCGTTCCTTCTTGAACGTTAATGGTTTCCAGCTTCATATGGAACTCCTTCTTCAAAATAAGCTTAAAAACCTACATTTATAGTATATCATGAACAAAATGATCAGCTGAAATGACTTATACCTCTTTCTGTCTATTTAAAGGCAACAACAAACTGACAACCAGCCCCAGCAACGACACGCCCGCAGCAAACAAAAGCATATTGCTCTCGGCCGCTCTCTTCAACGGATCGGTCAAAACCGCCGACCTGATACTAAATGAGCTGAACAGCCTCGCCAGCGCCGTCAAGCCGATGGCCCCGCCCGCCGTGCGAAACATCCCCAAAGCCGTTAATCCATTCCGAATCTGCCTCGGCGACACCCAGGAAAATAAAAACTGGTGTACAGGGGCAACCAATGAAAAGCTGAAACTGAATCCCAGCATAACCAAGGCGGAAAAGAACCAAATCCCGTGATTTCCGAAAGCCAGAACGAGATAGGAAACCGCCGCCAGACTGAATCCGAGCGACATGGTTCGCCTTAAATTCCATTTGCGGGTCAGACCGTGTATCAGCGGCAGCGAAAACAATACACAGAACAGGATGAAAGAGAGCAGTGCCCCGATGCCGAAATCATTCGACCGGGTCACCCGAACCAGCCATACCGGCACCAAAAGCAGGGCCACCCAGGCAAAGCCGCACAGCGCCACTTGTAAATATAACAGCCAGAGCCGCCAGTGGGCAAACAGGTGGGGGTCAAAAAAAGGCTGTCTCTCCTGGCGTTCCACCATAAACAGAGGGACAACCATGCCGATGGCCACAATCCATAAGGGAAGAACATCCCGGTCGAAAAAAGCGGGCAGGCCTTCCAAAAAATCGGTACTGGACACCGCCGTCATCAAAAACAGGATCGTCAGTCCGAAGAAAAGAATCGACTCACCCGAAGCTCCTTTTACCCGCCGCGGTTGATCGGGCAGGCTCCATCGCCTGACAATCAGGAGGAGCAACAGGAGTAAAAGCAGGTGGACAAAAAAGACTGAACGCCATCCCAGTTCATGCGCGAAGGAAACGGAAAGCAAAGGCATGAGAATAAACCCAAATCCCAGTCCGAACAGGATGACCCGCTTCCCCCATTTGCCGGGGCGGTTCAAAAAACGGCGGGCATAGACGGAAACGCATGGAACCAGCCCGCTGGCCCCGACAGACTGAATTACCCTTCCCCACATAAACCAAACCCATTTTTTCGCCAGAATCGCTGTCAGTGACCCAAACGCCAGAAAAGCGACCGAGAGAATAAACACCTTTGTGCGGCTGGTATTCACCGCCCAGCTGTCCATGACTGGAAGCGAAAAAGAGAAAAAAGCCATATATAGGGAGATCACCCATATCGTCCAATGGATGGGCAATCCGTACTCCTTCATGATAAATGGCAAAACCGGTGTGACCAAAATGGCATCCACCGTACCCAATATAATTGCCAGGACAAACGTTTCAAATGAAAAAAACCGCTTTGAACGCGCCAAAATACCCCCTCCACGATCAATGGCAAACCGAAAGCCCGGCTTCATGTACGGATAACAGTTTGATTGCTTTTCGCTGCTCAACCTTTCTTATTATAACATTTGTTCTTCCTTTTCATGGATCAGATTCACAAGACGCAAATTGACCGGTGTATCGATCCGGTGTTTCCGGCCAAGCCGTACAATCGCCCCATTGATAAAATCGACCTCCGTCTTATTCCCCCTCATGACATCCTGCAGCATTGACGAAAAGTTTCCTGCCGTTTGTTTGCAGACGCTTTTCACCTTCTCGTCCAGATCCGCATAGGATAAGGGAATTCCCTCCCGGTTCGCCACCAAAACCACTTCATGTAAAATCTCTTTCCACTCCGCTTGATACTCGGGTGAGAGGAGTGCTCCGTTTTTCACCCCGTAAAGCGCCGTCAGTGGATTGATCACACAATTGACAGCCAGCTTTCCCCATATCTTATGCAATATTTGCCGATCATATAGGATGTTGCACCCAGCTTGCTCCTTCAATATGTTTATCCAGCGCAAAAGCAGAGGGTGAGGTTTTTCCTCTGACGGGGGATATAAACCGATGGACGTCTCTCCCCTTCCCGTTCCGCGAATCACGTTGTCTCCTTCCCTCAATGCCCCCTCGGTGGTCACCGACAGATAAGTCCAAGGGCGATCTGTCAGTCGGGCAATGTTCTCCTGATGCCCTAATCCGTTTTGCCAAAAAATAATTTGCGATTCCGGGTGAGTTCCTTTTTGAATCACAGGAAGAATGGCCGACAAATGCGTTTGTTTGACCATGACAAGCAACAGGTCGATCTTCCCTTCAGGCATCTCATCACTGCATACGGCATGACAAGCACGTTGTTCCGTTTCTCCGCCCTGGCCGATAAAGCGGATTCCTTCGCGATTCAGCAATTCTGCCTGCTCCTTTGTTCTAGTCAACAGAAGCAGATTTTCCCCGAAAAGCGGCTGCATTCGCGCTCCCCACAGCAGTCCCAGTGAACCGGACCCCAGAATAGCCACCCGCATTTTATTCACGCTCCATTTCTTTTGCCCAAGGCAGATTTCTCGTTTCTTCCATTTGAGTATAACAAAAGTAGCCTTACAGGCACAGATATATTCATGTCAAACCTGACAACCCGCGGATGCAAGTAAAATCCGGAGGAAAACGCTGATCCGTCCGTTAAGAAAACATGCCAATTACTTAAACGACTGCCGGAAGTGGTCAACTAGCTGAAGCCCTTTGCCGTATATGGAGCAAAGGGCATTTACTGTCAAATCGCATCCCCAAACCGTCATTTGTCTTTACTGTTCCCTCTCTTCAACAGGCACAGGCAAATCGGCTCAACCAAAGATTATCTGCGGAAGATCGTTTCCACGCTTTCCTTTTTACCACGTTTTCAGAGACTGCATGGCATGGCAGATCCCTTTGGTTTTCGCATAAATTTCCTGATAAATCTCAAAGAGCGCCTGGTATTTCTTCACTGCCTCCGATTGCGGATAAAACGCCGAAGACGGGCGGATAAACTGTTCTGCACATTCCTCGAGCGATGCAAACCAGCCGCAACCGAATGCCGCCAGCATAGCTGCACCCAAAGCAGGTCCCTGCTCGCTTTCCAGTTTGATCACCTCGGCGCCAAAAATATCCGCCTGCATTTGCAGCCAGCATTGGTTTTTGGCTCCTCCGCCGATCGAGATGATCCGGTCAATCGCTTTTCCTTCACTTCGGAAAATCCGGATCGTCTCATGTAGCGAAAACGTGATCCCCTCCATAACAGCCCTCACAAAATTCTCTTTGCGATGAGCCGCATCAACTCCGATGAAACTGCCCCGGATCGCCGAGTCGGCGTGCGGTGTTCGCTCTCCAAACAGATAAGGAGCGAAGAGCAGCCCGCCGGAACCGGGCGGAACCTCGTTAACACCTTGCAACAATCCTTCAAACGTTTCATTTTGGAAAAAAGTCTCTTTAAACCAGCTCAGGCTGTAACCGGCGGAAAGGGTAACGCCCATAGCATAGAAGGAACCGGCTTTGGCATGGTTAAAAAAGTGCACTTTTCCTTTGAAATCCCGCTCCTTCTGATCTTCATGGGACAGAATGACGCCGGATGTTCCGATACTGCACAACGTGATTCCTGGCGATAAAATTCCGGCCCCGACTGCCCCGCAAGCATTATCCGCCCCGCCGGCAAAAACGTTTGTCCCCCTCCGCAACCCGGTCAGCTGCGCAATCTCAGGAAGCAAGGTGCCGACAAATTCGTGGGACTCCACAAGAGGAGGACAAATCTCCGGCGGAATTCCCAACTGGCGGCAAATCTCCGCACTCCATTTCCTTTCCGCCACATCCAAAAGCAACGTCCCGGCCGCATCCGAAAAATCGCTGCAGATCACTCCGGTCATCCTGAACCGCAAATAATCCTTGGGCAAAAGAAATACCCGGGCCTTCTTGAAAATTTCCGGTTCATGCTCCTTTACCCATAAAATTTTGGGCAGTGTAAATCCCTCCAACGGGCGGTTCTTTGTGATCCGCAGCAAATCCTCTCCCAATGCCTCGGCAATTGCTGTACACTGCGCAGTGGTTCTCGTGTCATTCCAAAGAATTGCCGGACGCAACACCTGATGGTGATCATCCAACAGCACTAACCCGTGCATCTGCCCGGAATAGCTGATTCCTTCAATATCTGCGGGGTTGACGCGGGAAAGGGAAAGCAGCTCGGACAAGGCCGATACCGTTTGCCCGACCCATTCCTCCGGATCCTGCTCGCTGTAGCCGGATTTCATCTGAATCAGCGGATAATTCTTGGAAACCTCCGCGCAAACCTCTCCCCTTTGATTGACCAAAATCGTTTTGACACTGCTGGTTCCCAGATCGATCCCGATTACATATTTCATCTTTTCACCTCTTGCTCCAGCATGTTTCCCACAAAAAAATCGCCCCTTTCCCGACTCCGGCATTTATGTCCGCCCCATGGGTGCATCTTCGCCCGGCGGAAGGGAAGGAAACGGATGGACATGCCCCTTTTAAAATAAGGAGCCGGGCAGGGCTCCTTTTCTTGTCAGACCGGGTAGACAGGATGTTTTCGTTTGCTGAATGTCATCTGTTTCGATTCATATGCGGCAAAGCGGGCAATCAGCTCATCCCGCAACCGCTCGGGAGCAACGATATCATCGACGATCAGTTCACTCGCCAAACGATAGATGTCGATATCCTTTTTATACTCCTCCCGTTTCTCCATGACAAATCGGGTTCGTTGCGGCTCCTCCAACTCAGCGATTTTATTGCTGTAAACCGCATTGACCGCCGCTTCCGGCCCCATCACGGCAATCTGCGCCGTTGGCAGGGCGAGGCAAGCATCCGGTTCAAAGGCGGGGCCGGCCATGGCATACAAACCCGCTCCGTACGCTTTGCGCACGATGACAGAGATTTTGGGAACCGTCGCCTCCGACATAGCCGCAATCATCTTCGCCCCGTGACGGATAATCCCGGCCCGTTCCACCTGGGTTCCGATCATAAACCCGGGTACATCGGCAAGGAACAGGAGCGGAATTTGATAGGCATCGCACAGCGTGATAAAGCGGGCAGCCTTGTCGGCCGAATCGACGAACAAAACGCCGCCTTTCACTTTGGACTGATTGGCCACCACCCCGATCACCCGTCCGTTCAAGCGGGCGAAGCCGGTAATCAGTTCACGGGCGAACAGAGCTTTGATTTCAAAGAAAGTACCTTCATCCACCAGGCTGTGAACCAGTTCGAGCATATCAAAAGGCGAATTTTGATGATCCGGCACGATTTCGGCAATGGGTCGCGCTTCCGGCGACGGCTGCTTCGGTTCTGCCATCGCCGGTTTACCGAGATAATTGGCCGGAAAATAGCTCAGATAACGCCTGGCCGCGGCGATCGCCTCTTCTTCGCTCGATGCCAGCACATCACCGCAGCCGCTCACGGAGCAATGCATGCGGGCGCCTCCCATCTGCTCCAATGTCACCTTTTCGCCAATCACCATTTCCGCCATCCGCGGCGACCCCAGATACATGCTGGCATTTTTGTCCACCATGATGACGATATCGCAAAAGGCGGGAATATAAGCACCACCGGCTGCCGACGGGCCGAACAAAACGCAGACCTGCGGAACCATGCCCGAAAGTTTCACCTGATTATAAAAAATCCGTCCCGCCCCTCTGCGCCCGGGAAACATTTCAATTTGGTCGGTGATGCGCGCCCCGGCGGAATCAACCAGATAAATGATCGGAACCTGCAACTTCTCTGCCGTTTCCTGGATGCGAATGATTTTCTCGACTGTGCGGGCCCCCCACGATCCGGCTTTGACTGTTGAATCATTGGCCATCACGCATACCGTTTGGCCGTGAATCCGGCCAATCCCGGTCACCACTCCGTCTGCCGGCAAGTCCCCGGCCATGAAGTTGGCGAACTTTCCGTCTTCCAGCTGAACATCATCATCAAAGAGCAACCGCAGCCGGTCCCGTACAAACAGTTTTTTCTGCTGCTTCAGTTTTTCATGATATTTCGGAGCACCGCCGGCCTCAATTTTTTCAATCCTTTCCTTCAATTCCTCGGACCATGTCTCTTTCATTTCGGATCCCTCCCCGCTTCTATTCGCCAGTATAGCGTGGTTTTCTTTTTTCTTTAAAGGCGGCCAACCCTTCCAGCCGGTCTTTTGTCGGGATCAGCGTCTCGTATGCCTTGGTTTCCAACAGAAGACCCGTCTCCAGATCGGTCTCCAGACCACGGTCGATGGCCAATTTGGCCTGAGCCAAGGCCAGCGGTGCATTCTCTTTGATCGCTTGTGCCCACTCGATCGCCGTTGTCAGCGTTTTCCCCCGGGGCGTTACCTGATTGGCCAGACCCCAGCGCTCTGCTTCCGCTGCCGTCACCTTCCTGGCTGTGAAGATCCATTCTTTTGCTTTCGTTTTTCCCACGAGTCTCGACAGGCGCTGCGTCCCTCCGGCCCCGGGAATGATGCCGAGCGAAACTTCGGTCAACCCCAGCATGGCATGTTCGGCAACGATACGAAGGTCGCAGGCCAGAGCCAGTTCCGTTCCCCCGCCGAAAGCGGCTCCGTTGACCGCGGCGATGACCGGCTTCGGCATTTGCTCAATTTTGGTGAATGTATCGCGGATCAGCCTGATAAAGTGACGAACTTCGTCCTCCGACATCGTACGCCGCTCCTTCAAGTCCGCTCCCGCAGAAAATGCTTTCTCCCCTGCTCCGGTAATGATCACAACACGCGTCTGCCGGTCGTTTGCCAATTCTTCCGTCACCTGCGCCAGTTCGCTCAATACGGTCCGGTTCAGGGCGTTGTGCACTTCGGGGCGGTTGATCGTTACAATGGCCAAGCCCTCTTTCTTCTCAAGCAAAATTGAAGGCATCCTTCTCCTCCTAACTTTTTCGTTTTTTGCTTCCCACATAGCTTTTCAGCACCTTGGAAGGAAGCGCTTTCCCAAGAATCCGCTGGGCGGTCAGGCTCACATCACACAATCGCTCCAGGTCGATGCCTGTTTTGACGCCCATTCGCTCCAATGTATAAACCAAGTCTTCGGTCGCCAGATTGCCTGCAGCACCCGGAGCATAAGGGCAGCCCCCCATTCCCCCGAAGGAAGTGTCCAATGTGGTGATGCCCAATTCCAGAGCCACATAGGCATTGACCAGCCCCGTTCCTCTTGTATCATGAAAATGGCCGGCGAGCGTTTCGGCCGGAAACTGGCTCAGCAGTGCCTTGAGAACTTTTTTCACATCATTGGGGGTGGCCACACCAATCGTGTCGCCCAAAGAGATTTCATAAACCCCCATCGCAAACAACCGTTCGCATATTTTTGCCACTTGCGATATGTCCACATCTCCTTCATATGGGCATCCAAACACGGTGGAAACATAGCCGCGAACTTTCTTCCCTTGTTGTTTGGCCAATTTGGTCACTTCTTCCAGAACCGGGTAGGTTTCTGCAATGCTCTTGTTGATATTTTTGCGGTTATGTGCCTCGCTGGCTGACATGAAAACGGCAAATTCATCCACTTTTGTCTCCAGCGCGCGCGCCAGCCCCTGGCGATTTGGAACGAGCGCTCGATAGACAACAGCCGCATTGGAAGGGAGTTCACTGGCCAGTTGTTCCGCATCGGCAAGCTGCGGCACCCACTTGGGGTGAACAAACGAGGTGACCTCAATATCCCTCACCCCTGCGGCAATTAGTTTCTTGACAAGAATTTTTTTCGCATCGGTCGGCAAGATCACCGCTTCATTTTGCAATCCGTCACGCAAGCCGACTTCAACAATTTTTACCTCCATTGAAAGCCACCTCTAGCTTTCCACGCTCAGCACGAGCAGAACTTCTCCGTCTCCGACAAAAGAACCCTCTTCCACCTTGACTTCGCTCACGATTCCTCCCTGTTCCGCCTGCACGGGCACCTCCATTTTCATCGATTCCAAAATCACTACATCCTGGCCGGCTTCAACGCGATCCCCCGGTGCCACCAACACGGATAAAACAGTACCTGCCATGCTCGCAGTAACCTCTGCCATTCTCTTCACCTCATTCATTTTTTAAATCCGCAATCAATCCAGTATGATAATGGCCGCGCACAAAATCAGGATGCTCCAAAATGCGCAGCAAAAGGGGGAGATTGGTTCTGATGCCTTCAACCCGAAAACGCTCAAGGGCAAACCGGCTTCGCTGAAGCACCTCCATCCGGTTGCAACCGCTTACAATACATTTGGCAATCATCGGATCATAAAACGGGGAAACGGTATTCCCTTCTTCCACCCCCGCATCGACGCGGATGCCGTCCCCCGCGGGAAATTGAAACGCGTTCAGCTTGCCCGGCGAAGGATAAAAGCGCACGGGGTCTTCGGCATAAAGGCGGAACTCGATCGCATGTCCCTGAAGCGGAATCTCCTCCTGTTTTAACTTAAACGGTTTCCCTTCGGCCACGTCGAGCTGCCAAGCGACCAGGTCAAAGCCGGTGATCGCTTCCGTTACCGGGTGCTCCACCTGCAACCGCGTGTTCATTTCCAGGAAATAAAACTGCTCGGACTCATCGAGGATAAATTCAACCGTTCCCAATCCCAGATAGTTGACAGCTTTGGCGGCCCGAATCGCCGCATCGTACAGCTTTTGTCTCGTTTCCTCCCTGATGGACGGTGAACGGCTCTCCTCGATCACTTTCTGGTTTCTCCGCTGAACCGAACACTCCCGCTCATAGAGGTGGAGTATATTGCCAAACGCATCGGCGGCGATCTGCACCTCGACGTGGCGGGCCCGCGGAAGCCATTTTTCCAGGAACAGCTTCCCGTCGCCAAAATAAGCCTGCGCCTTTTGTTTGACTGATGAAAAGACAGAACGCAGCTCTTCTTCTCCCCGGCAAACATGCATACCGATTCCGCCCCCGCCGGCGCTCGCCTTGATCATGACAGGATAGCCCCATTCCCGCGCCAGTCGAACCGCTTCTTCCGCAGAGGATAAAGCACCGCTGCCGGGAACCACCGGAACCCCTGCCTCGATCATCGTTTGTCTGGCCGTCACTTTATCTCCCATCTGCGCAATGGTGAACGGCTTCGGCCCAATCCAGGTCAGTCCTGCTTTCAGCACCTGCTCGGCAAAGGAGGCATTTTCCGATAAAAAGCCGTAACCGGGATGAATGCTGTCCGCCTCGGTCTTTTCTGCCGCCTGCAAAATGGCCTCCACCTTCAAATAACTCTGTGCGACCGGCGGCGGGCCGATCGGAACGGCTTCATCAGCCATCTTCACAAAGGGCAGATCCCGATCCGCATCGGAGAAAACCGCGACGGTCTTCACCCCTCGTTCCCGGCATGTGCGCATAATCCGACAGGCGATCTCTCCGCGATTGGCGACTAACACTTTTCGGATTGACATAGCCCACCTCATTCCCAGCATAAAGTTAAATGATAAAGATATAAAATCCTATTCATCATAATGTTCGACAATAAATAATTTTTGTCCTTCCCAAATCATTCGGCCATTTATGCTAAAATAAAGTTGACTCTGGTAAAACTCTTGGTATCAAAGGGGGAAAAAGCATGGAACCCTTGAAAGTCGAGCAGTTGAAGATCAATTACAAAACCTTGGAGGAGTTCCAAAAATTCAACGAATACGGACTCCCTGAGCTTTCCATGCTGGAAGATCTGGAAGCCAACATCGTAGAAAATAACAGTCAGTCCCCTTTCTACGGCATTTACCGCGACGGTCAGCTGGCCGCCCGCATCAGCTTATATCGGGTCAGCGCCAAATATGACTGGTATTTTCATCCCAGCCAGGACTATTATGAAATTTGGAAACTGGAAGTGTTGCCGCAATACCGCGGGCAAGGACTTGGACATGCGCTCGTCAGTTACGCAAAAAGCTTGTTCTTGCCGATTAAAACCAATGCCCGCAACCGTTCTGATTCATTTTGGAGAAAAATGGGTTTCCAACCCGTTCGCTACAACCCTGAGCGCGATCGCGGGGAAAGCCCGTATGTGTGGCTTCCGCCCGGGGTAGGCCTGAAAGAATAAACCGATTAAAAAAGACCCACATGCGCCTTTTAATGCGGGTCTTTCTTTATCCGGCTATTTATCCACATGCTGCAGATTGTCGCTCTCTTCCGATTGGAACTTCCCTTCTTCATCATTTTCCTCACCGAGCAACGCCATGCGACGGGCCCGCTCCATAATTTGTACCAGGGTGCGGTAGTCATCGTTGACAAGGCGATAATCGCTTTGCACATGGTTGAGCTGGTCTTTCATTTCCATGTTTTCCTGTTCCAGTTTTTTCAGTTGCCGCTCCCGTTCCTCCAGCTCTTTTTCCAATTGTTTTTGCTGCCGTTTCAGTTCGGTCACTTCATTTTTATACTGCCTTAAGAAGCGAATGATATTTTCAATGGAGTAAGCCAGATCCTCCCCGGCAAGCGCACCGCTTTTCATCCGCAGCGAGGCCGATCGCCCCCTTTCCTGGGATCTTTTTTGCCGTTGGGACTTGGCAATCTGAATTGCAGCCTCATACTTTTTTCTCACTGTACTGTTCCAACGAAAACCACAGGCAGCCGGAGTTCTGCCCAACTTTTCCGCTACTTCTTCAAAAGCGGAAAGTTGTGTTCCTCCTTCGCGAATATGCCTGAGGGTCACCTCGGCCAACACCATGTCATCTTCAGGCGTCCAGGCATCTTGGCGCTTTACAGCCATAACGGTACCTCCTATCCTCCTGCAAGGACTCGCAAAACTTCCTTCACTTAACTGTATGCAAATGATATAAATCATAGTATATGGATCTATTAATTTTTATTACCAGCTGGAAGTGGAAGTATACCTGACCTTTCACGCACGATGACATGGTTTTCCCGGCCGTTTTTCTTCGCCACGGATTATTCTTTTTTTGCTCTGGTTCGGTTCAGAAAGGATTCTACCGCCAGTCGATGTTCATCGGATTCCCAGCAGACGGCGCAATGCTCTGCCTCCAATTCATATGTGCCTTGTTCCCGTTCTCTCTCTATCTTGTCAGCCACCTGCTTATACGCCCGAATGACGGAAACAGGCGCTTTCGTCAACTTCTCGACATAGCTTTCCACATGGCTTCTGAATCCATCCTCCGGCAGCAGCGCATCGACGATCCCCCATTCCTTCGCTTCCTCTCCGCTTAAGATCCGTCCGGTTAACAGGCAGTCCAATGCCCGGGTTCGACCGATCTTCCGCATTAAACGGCCGGCGCCGCCCCAACCGGTCGTGATTCCCAGATTCACCTGAATCATGCCGAACTTCGCTTTGGGGGAAGCCAGACAAAAATCACAGCTGACCACAATTTCACACCCTCCTCCGACGGCAAACCCTTCCACGGCCGCCACCGTCACCAGCTCAAGCCGCGCAATCTCTTCCAGCAGTGCTCCCATGCGGCGCATGACGGGAAAAATCTCTTCCTTCTTGGTCCACTGGTGAAACTCGGACACATCGCCTCCGGAGACAAAAGCTCTCTCATCTCCCAAAAATACGATCGCCTTCAGGTTCCGGTCGTTTTTCCATTCCCTGATAACGCTTTCCAATTCACCGATCATGGCAAGGTTCACCGCATTGCGGACATCAGGCCGATGAAAGCGAATCCAACCGGTTTGCTTCTGTTTGTGAACAACAAGTGTCTGCATTATGAACATCCTTTCCGCATTGCTTGATAGCGAATCGCCGCTGAGGGTATAATAATTTTGAAATCTCGGTGAAATGGGATTGCCTTGAAGGAAATACATAGAAAGGAGTAGGGCAGATGGATCAAATGTTTCGGGTCCTGGGATTTTGGACGCTTGTCATCTCGCTGATGTTCCTGGCAGGGCAAATGTACATTCCCGCCATCCTCTTTATTGTGCAAACGATTCTGTTTATTGCTTTTGGCTACATGAAGTTTACAGAAAAAACTTACATGTATCTGTTCGGCGGGTACATGTTTGTCTCTTTTTGCGGGATGGTATGGTATTCGACATTTATGATGCATTAATGCTTCACGGCTCCCATTCACTGCGGGAGCTATTTTTCTGTAAAAGTCCATGATGCCATGCCAGTGCCCTCATGCCCCTCCGGGTTTGATCCGATTTTCTTCTCTCCGGGTTCCGGCGATTGCCTGCCGTTTTCATTTGCAAAAAAGAGCCAGTCGAATCAAACTGGCTCTCTTCATTTCCTTATTTTTCCTCTATGCTTGGAATCTTCACATCCGGATCGACATCGGCCTCGTAATCGATGCCTTCTGTTTCAAAGCCGAACAACTGGAAGAAATCCCGGCGGTAACCCTCGATGTCGGAAATCTCCCGCAGCGTCTCGTTATTAACACGATCCCATCGGTTGAGCACTTCTTTTTGCACATCTTCCTTCATTTCCAGATCATCGATGCGAATTCTTCCCTGCCCGTCGACCGGCACTTCTCCTCCGGCATAAAGACGATCGGCAAACAGCCGGTACATTTGTTCGATGCAACCCTCATGCAAGCCTTTTTCTTTCATCACCTGATAAAGGAGCGATATGTAAAGCGGTACAACAGGAATTGCGGCGCTTGATTGCGTGACAAGGGCCTTGTTGACGGAAACGTAGGCATGTCCGCCGATTTGCTTCAGTTGGGCATCCAGATCATGCGCCGTCTTTTCCAGATCATCTTTTGCCCGTCCCACCGTTCCTTCGCGATATACCGGATAGGTGATTTCCGGACCGATGTAAGAGAAGGCGACCGTTGTTGCTCCTTCAGCCAGTACGCCGGCTTTCAGCAATGCATCGATCCACATTTTCCAATCTTCCCCGCCCATGACGGCAACGGTATGGCGGATCTCTTCTTCAGTCGCCGGCTCAATGGTGGTTTCCGACACTTGTCCGCTGTGAAAATCGACCGTTTTGTTGGTGTAAGATTGCCCGATCGGCTTGATCACGGAAGAGAAAACCTCTCCCGTTTCCGGATGAACCCGTTTGGGAGCAGCCAGGCTGTAAATAACCAAATCCACCTGCCCCAAGTCTTTTTTGATCAGGTCGATCGTTTGCTCCTTGATTTCCTTGGAAAAGGCATCGCCATTGATGCTTTTGGCAAACAAACCGGCTTTGGCCGCCTCTTTCTCAAATGCGGCGGAGTTATACCAGCCTGCGGTCGCGGTGCGGTTACCGGAGCTCGGCCGTTCAAAGAAAACGCCGATCGTATCGGCACCCGCCCCGAAAGCGGACACAATTCGGGAAGCCAGCCCGTAGCCGGTGGAAGAACCGATTACGAGCACTTTTTTCGGCCCATTGATTTTCGGTTGGCTTTTGGTATATTCGATCTGCCTGGCAACCTGCCTGGCACACCCTTCCGGATGCGAAGTCGTACAAATAAATCCGCGAAATTTCGGCTTAATAACCATCTTTCAACCTCTTTCACTCGTGATTAAAAAAGATTTTGGCCACGGTTGATCTCTAATCCTTTAGACTGAATCAGGATGCGGAAAGATTCTCCCATCGCCTGGGGATGGATGAGTTGTTTGATCGCCCGAACCCGTTTGGCCTCCGGGCTGAAAGGGTCAGTTGGCACCGCCGCAGGCAACAACCCGGCGATTCCGCTTTGGAGCAGGAATTCGGCTTGCGTAAGATTGGCGACCATCATCAACCCTTCCGACTCCCCCCATTCCTCCAGCAGGGAAAAGTTCACATCACAGGTAAGATCGATTTCTCCGGGAGTTTCCAGGATGTCCGGAATCACCCGATGCTTGCGGTAACCCCGGAGCGTTCCCTTTTTTTGTTTCAGAACCCGGGTGGACGCACCGTAATCGATTGTGACCAAAATCCCCTCGTTCAGCCAGCGGGCCACTTCCTGCAGCCATCCGCGGGCTGCCAGCGGAACCTCCAGCATCTCACCGTCGCGAAGATCGCTCCCCAATTTTAACAGATCCGCGGAATCCGTTCCAAGCGGAATCCACTTTTCCGCCAGTTTCCGATCTTCTCCTTTTGACACCCATGATTCCAGGAGCAGCCCCCCATCTTTTTTTATCCGATGAACAGGGAAGGCGTCAACCAGTTCATTGCTATAAATAAAAGCCACTTTTACGGGCGGAATTTCCGGCAATCGCCTGTGAATGCAGTAGGAAACCGGCAAAGCAGCGAGACGTTCACGGGCTGATTGCCGGTGAAACGGGCTTATTTCCACCAGATGAAAGCGGATCTGTTCCGGCGGAATGCCTGCATCGCAGAGCCCTTTTCCCACCTGTTCGGCCAGACGGCCATCGCCCGCGCCCATCTCCACTACGGCCCATTCGCCAACCGAAGCGAATCGCCGGATCCACTTCGCATAAAGCCGTCCCAGCACCAGCCCGTACAGCTCTCCCACATGGGCATTGGTAAAAAAATCGCCTTCACGTCCCAGTTTTACTCGATCACGCTGATAATAACCCCATTCGGGATGATAGAGGGCCAACTCCATATATTGCGCAAACGGAATTCTCCCCTCCGGGCTCTCTTCAATCTGTTTGAGGATTTCTGCCAAAAGCGGATTTTCCATCATGACTCCTGTTCCGAAAAGTCGAAGACGGAAGTGCTCAGATAACGCTCACCGGTATCCGGCGCCATGCAGAGTACGCGTTTTCCTTTCCCCAGGCGTTCTGCCACTTTGAGTGCCGCCCAAACCGAAGCACCGGAAGACGGGCCCACCAAAATGGCTTCTTTGCGGGCCAGATTGCGTGTGGTTTCGATGGCTTCTTCATCGGAAACATGAAAGATTTCATCATAGATATCCTGATTTAAAACCGGTGGAATAAAACCGGGACTCGTTCCGGGAATTTGGTGCGGTCCTGGTTCACCACCCGCCAGTACGGGAGAGTTTTTCGGTTCGACCACGCCGATGAACAAATTCGGCAGTTTTTGCTTCAGATATTCCCCTGTCCCGGTAATCGTTCCGCCGGTTCCGGCCGTTGCGACAAACGCATCGAGCCGTCCCTCCATCTGCTCCCAAATCTCCGGTCCGGTCGTCAGGCGATGCACTTCCGGGTTGGCTTCATTTTGGAACTGGTAAGGCAAAAAGGAATTGGGAATTTCTTTGGCCAGCTCTTCTGCCTTGCGAATCGCGCCGGGCATCCTTAAATGTCCGGGGGTTAAAACCACTTCGGCCCCATATCCCTTTAACAGACCGATCCGCTCACTGCTCATCGTATCCGGCATGACCAGAATCGTCCGGTAACCGCGGGCCGCCCCGACCAATGCCAGTCCGATCCCCGTATTTCCGCTCGTCGGTTCCACGATCGTCGCCCCCGGCTTGAGCCGGCCGCTCTCTTCGGCGGCACGAATCATATTGTATGCCGTGCGGTCCTTCACACTGCCGCCGGGATTAAATTTTTCCAACTTCACATAGACTTCTGCCCAGTCGGGCTTCACCAGCCGGTTTAAGCGAACGACCGGAGTAGCGCCGATCAAGTCCAGAACCTGATCGGCCGTCCGGGCAAAAGGCATGGTTTTGCCTGTTACTCCTTCGTTACGGGACCCGTCCATTCCAGCATTCCTCCCTTTAAGTTATAAAGCTGCGAAAACCCCTTGCTATGTAGAACATGGGCAGCGATGACACTGCGGCGCCCGCTCCGGCAGATGAGCAAAATCTTCTCATCTTTGTGCGGATTCAATTCCGCGAACCGCTCTTCCATCTCGTCGTGCGGAATGTGGATCGCTCCGGGAATGTGCCCCTCCTCATACTCTTCACTTGTTCTCACATCAACCAAAACGTATTTTTTTCGTTCCGATTCATCCACCTGGCTGAATTCGCCCGCTTCAATATCTTTATAATGTTCCATGATATCATCCTCCCAGTCTAATGCCCCGGCAAAACCGAGTTAATATATAATTCCAATTGTCCATGGATGAGCGGACCTTCGACCCTTTTTGTAATTTTACCCTCAGGGTCGATCAAAAGAGAAGTGGGAATGGGACCGACTTTGTACAAATCCACCACATCCCGGTCATGGTCCATCAGGACGGGAAACGTCAGCCCGTATTGACGGGCGAAGGCGGAGGCAGTTACATTCGTCTCCGCGATGTTCACGCCGACAACCGTAAAGCCCCGGTTTTTATACTCTTCGTAAGCTTGCTCCAAGACAGGCATTTCTTTTCGGCAGGGATCACACCAGGACCCCCAGAAATTGAGCAAAACCGCTTTTCCCTTCAAATCGCTCAGTTTCATCTGTTTCCCGTCCAGGGTTTCCAGCTGAAAATCGGGCGCTTTCTCCCCTGCTTCCGGCTTGTCGGCCTGATCCTGGTTCATCGCCTGGTATAAGGCGATTCCCACCAAAGCGACCATGAAGAGAAATAACACGCGGCGGACCCAATATCGCGTCTTTTTGTTCATAATCTCACCCGTCTTCACCCAAAATTGTAACAAAAATTATCGATTTTGTCTGTTTTGGTCACCGGGGCGGGGAACACCGCTCAGAACCCGGTAAATCCGGTGATGCTTGTCAACCAGCTGGCCAAAGCGGACATCTGATCCGTATAGAGGAGAATGCCAAACAGCACCATCAATCCTCCCCCGACTTTCATCACTCCCGCCGAATACTTCAAAATCCAGCGAAATCTCCCCACAAAAAACGCCATCACAAAAAACGGGATGGCAAACCCCAGCGTATAAGCAGTCAAATAGGCCAATTTCACTTCAGGATGAAGCGCGGTCATCATAATAATCGAGGCGAGAATCGGACCGACACAAGGCGTCCAGCCGGCGGCAAAACCCATCCCCACCAAAACCGATCCCAAAAAGCTGACCCGTTTTTTCGTTGTCTGCAACTTATACTCCTTCAGCAAAAAAGCCGGCTGAAAGACACCGAGCACAAACAAGCCCATGGCCACGATCAAAACGGCGCCCAGCATGCGAATCAGATCCTTATACTGGCTGAACAGCGTTCCGAGCAGACTGGCCCCAAACCCCAACGCATAGAAAATGACGGAAAATCCCAATATAAAAAAAAGTGTGTGAAACACAACGGTCCTGGTTATGGTCCTGCTTCGTTTTTCATCTTTGAGCTGAGCCACTGATACACCGGTGATGTAGGATAGATAAGATGGGTAAAGCGGCAGAGTGCAAGGCGAAATAAAAGAAAGCACCCCCGCTCCAAATGCGATCCACCAGCTGATATGCTCCACAGAACTCTCTCCCCTTTTGTCGGCGGTCATTTATTTGGCCAGTTCGTCAATCATGGAAAACAGCGCCTGTTCCTTCATCCCGCCTACAAATTTGTGCAGGATTTTCCCGTCTTTTCCCACAATGAAAGTAGCCGGCACTCCGAAGAGATGATACTGATCAATTCCCACCGTCTGTCCATTTTTAGCAGGGTCCATGGCAACAGGAAACGTGAAGTGATTTTGTTTTACAAAGGAGGAAACCTCTTCCGGCTTCCGCTCCATCGCCGTCAAATTGACCATAATGAAGTTGACGCGGTCTTTGTAACTATTGAACGCTTTTTGAAAATAGGGCATCTCTTGCTTGCAATATCCGCACCACGTCGTCCAAAAGTTCACCACCGTCGGCTTGCCCCCGTTTTGCGCCAACTCAACGCTCCGGCCATCGAGGGTGGCCAGTTTGAAGTTCGGGGCGCAATATCCCTCTTCCGGCTGCGGCTCCCCCTGACAATGAACCACTTGCAGGGCCGCCTCATCTTGTCCTTTCGCCGAATAAAACCAGAATGTACCGGCCACCGCAACGACGATCAGCAACAAAACAACCACATTTCTCCATTTCATGCAACAAACGCTCCTTCATTACATCATGGAACGAAATCGCTCCTTTTCACAAGTATTTAACTTTTTTGCGATGGATAACCCTCTTACAACAATCCGGTTACATAAGGATTGTGCATCTGTTCACGCCCGATGGTCGTCTCCGGCCCATGCCCGCACAGGACTCTCGTCTCCTCCGGCAGATCCATCAACTTTTCGGAAATACTGTGCATCAGAGTTTCATAGCTTCCCCCCGGCAAATCGGTACGGCCGATCGAGTTTTTAAACAACACATCGCCGCTGAAAATGGTGGTACCCCATACGTACGTGACACTGCCCGGCGAATGCCCCGGTGTATGCAATACGCGAAAAGTTTCTCCGAGCAGCGAAAGCGTTTCCCCACCGTCAAGAAGGTGTTCCGCCGGAGCGCAGACGATCGCGGGAATTCCCGGAAACAGCCCGGATCCATTTTTTTGCGGTTCCGTCATCCAATCAGCTTCTGCGCGGTGCAAATAAACAGGCGCCTTGGTCAGCGAACGCAATTCTTCCACCCCGCCGATATGGTCAAAATGGGCATGGGTTAATAAAATCGCTTTCACGGCAATTCCCAATTCTCCAATGCGCCGAAGCAAGGAATCCGGCCCCATGCCGGGATCAACCACCAATCCCTCTTTTGACTCCTCATCAAACATGAGATAAGCATTCGTCATGGCCGGTCCGAGCACAAACGTTTCAATTTTCATTCTTATGTACCTCCAAAGTGTCCTGATCCTCAACCCCCATTCTACACCGAACGGGGAATGACTTCAAAGTGAGTACATGCCCGCCCGGGGAACAGGACAAAATAGGAACAAATGAAAACGGAAAGGAAGAAAAACGGATGACTTGGAAGCTGAAATGGATCGGCCTGCTTGCTGCTTTACTCGTCCTAACCGGTTGTCAGCAGGAAAACAAGCCGCCAGCGAATCAATCCGCTCCGCCGTCGGGCAAAAAAATCCCGCAAACCGTTGAAGTCAAGCAAACCGCTCCCGAACCGAAACGGGATCAATCCCCGCAGGCGAAAGCGGACCGGCTTGCACAGCTGGCAATGCAGGTTCCCAATGTCAAAAGCGCTTCGGCAGTTGTGATGGGAAAATACACTTTGGTGGGGATCGCGCTTGACCCGACACTTGATCGCGGCCGTGTCGGCACGATTAAATATACGGTTGCCCAAGCGCTCAAGGAGGATCCGTTGGGAGCAAATGCACTCGTTACCGCGGACCCGGCTTTAACCCAGCGCATTCGGGAGTTGAGTGAGCACATTCGCCAAGGGCATCCGGTCGGCGGTCTGATGAATGAACTGGCGGAAATCGCCAACCGGATTGCACCCCAACCTTCCCGCGAAACGGAAAGAACCGAACAGGCGCCAAACAAGATGAACCAGGAACGCCTCAATCAGAGCAGACAAGCACCGGCCAGATAAGCCGATCAAGAAAAAGCAAACAACGAATTCACTCCGTTGTTTGCTTTTTCGTTAAGTTAAAACAGTGCCATGCCAAAACGGTTGTAGTATACTTACTGTTGGATCATTTAAAAAGGGACAAAATAAAAGAAGGAAGATACGGAATGAGAGTGATTTGTATCCTGTGTGAACAGAGTTTCAAACCGGACAAATGGACGGAGAAGAAAATCAAAAAACATCCGCACCTGATTCAGATTTGCCCTGACTGCCATGAACGCATCAAACAGAAAACACTTGAACGGCAGGAAAAAAAGATGAACATCAATCAGTAAACGTTTGATTGTACTTTGGTTCAGCCATGATATCCTTGATCAGTTGTTCCGCCGCTTCCCGCGCAAACGACTCGGTATGTACCTGACCATCCAGCTCGTATTGTACGACATAGCGGTCTTTTTCCGCCGTTTTCTCCAGGTTGGTCACCTGATGGTCTTCCCGCAGCATCTCCTCAAAAAAATAGGCGGTATCCCGGGCAGACCGGTCACTCGGTCTCGCTTCCCAAACAATTTGAATCTGCAACCAATTAAAAAGCGCGTCTTTCAGCTGCATGGAATTTCTCCACCCCTTTTCTGCTCCTGAAGGCATTTTCAATGCATCTTTTCCGTCTTCGCTCTTTCATTTTGCTTGCGAACCGCGTACAATCTCAGCCTTGTCACGGCGATCAGGATCACGGTTACCGCCAAAGCCGGGATCATCGGAAAGTCCATATAGTGAAAGAGCGTCAGTAAGCCGCACCCCACCGCCAGACAAACATAGACCAGCACCGATTTCAAAACGGGAAGCCTGACGGCAAACGCCGTTTTGTAGATAATCGCCGTAAGCGCCAGTATGATCAGATAGGCCGCCAGCGGCGGGAGCGAGTGAAGCCAGGTGTTCACATCGGCAGCCATTTCGCATCTCTCACTTTCTCATGAATTTTTCAACTGGTGAAGATAGCGAATCTCGTCCCCATATTCCGATTCATCGTCAACCGGCGTTTCCAGCACGACCGGAAGACCTTCAAATTGCGGCGCTTTCAGGAACAATGCCAGCGCATCAGCACCGATTTCCCCTTTTCCGATCTTCTCATGGCGATCCTTCCGGCTGTTAAACGGAACCTTGCTGTCATTGAAGTGAATCGCCGTCAAATGTTCCAGGTAACCGGTCTCTTCCATCTCTTTGACTAATTCTGCAAACGTATCGTGATTCCAAATCCCGGCGGCAAACGCATGGCAGGTATCAAAACAAAATCCGATCTTTTCCGGCTCGTCCGTCCGGTTGCGAATCTCGGTCAGTTCGCGGATGGTCAGTCCCAACTCGCTGCCTTGCCCAGCCGTGTTTTCCAGAAGCAGTTTCGTCGGCCCGTCATAGTCGCGCAAAATCAAATTTAACGTCTCGACCATGCGCTCACGGCCAAATTCTTCTCCTTCACCCACATGCTTTCCGCAATGGACAACCGCTCCAACCGCCCCGAAAGCTTCCGCAATCCGAAGATCCTCCTTGATGGAGCGAATCGTCACTTCCTGCAAATCCTCTTTGGGGGTGGACAAATTGGTAATATACGGCGTATGGGCCACGAGGGTAATTCCCTGCTCCTCGCAGTATTCCCGCCCGCGGTCCGCATCAACTACATTTAACTTTTTCGGCTTTAAGCCGCGGGGATTCTTCGTAAAGACTTGAAATGATTTCGCTCCCAGCTCATCTGCCCGCTTGGCGGCGTTAAAAAATCCTTTTGAGACGCTGATATGACATCCGATTTTCATAAATGGTTCCTCCTGTTAAAGACAAAAAGCGCCCCCTCTGGTTCAGGCGCTGTCCATCAGCTTCATTTTAGCATCCCCCGCCCGGACTGGCAACTTCAGCGGCGGCTTCGTCAACCGTTCAAAATCCAAAACAATCGATCGGGGACATTGGTAATGATCGCCTCCACTCCCGCTTCAATCAATTCCTCCATCATCCCCTCATCATCCACCGTGTATGGGCGAACAGCGATCCCCTTTGCCCGGCAACGCTCAACGATGGCCGGCGTGATCACGGAAAAGTGCGGGTGAATGGAGCTAACCCCGATCAACTTGGCATAAATCCAAGGAGCAGGCATTTTGTGTTCATAGAGAAGAGCCCTCTCCATCGCCGGACGGTAGGCAGCCAGATGACGCAGGCTCAGAGGATTAAAGGAAGATAAAACCACCCTCCTCTCCAAACCGGTTCGCTCAATCTCCTTCACCACTTTTTCTTCCAGTCCGCGGTAGGCGAAGCGGTTGTTTTTCAATTCAATATTGACCCGAAGTGAAGTCCCGGCCACCCATTCCAATACCTGCCGCAGAGTCGGGATCGTCTCCCCGGCATACGCCTCGGAAAACCAGCGACCAGCATCCAGTTTCCGCACCTGTGCCCAGGTCATCTCTTTGATCAATCCGGAACCGTTGGTGGTCCGGTCCACCGTTTCATCATGAATGACGACAACCTCCCCATCCTTCGTCAATTGCACATCGAGTTCGATTCCGTCAGCTCCCGCCGCCTGCGCCTTCTTGAAAGCAGCCATTGTATTTTCCGGCGCAATTTCGGAAAAACCGCGATGTGCGACAATCTCGACCTGTGGCAACATGATCCTCCTTCACAGAAAAATTTGCCGGATAAAAATCTCGCTTTTGTTTTTCAGGGAAAAAGTTCCCCGTTCCGGGTCAAAGTCAATGATCAATTCAGGCTCAAAATAAAGTTGACTTCCCGGATCGATAACCACGCTCAAGTCTTTCGCAATCTCAAAATGCCGGTCATTCTCCTGCGGCAGATCCCAGTTTACCTCATACATGGCATCATTGCTGCAACCGCATCCCTCCGTAATCGCCGCAATGCGGAGCACGGCCGACGGTTCCGGCTTTTTGCCGACGAGCGTTTGATAAGCCTCATCTGTTACCAATATACGCAACGTTTGGCTCTCCTTTCTTTTCCAAAATACAATCTAACTTATTCGGGATCCCCCAAGGATAACGATTTCCTTTTTTTCAAACAAAAAGACTGGAGACGGTTAGGGTTCCGTGCCCAGTCCTGATGTCTGATCTTTATTATCCCTGGCAGATCGCAAGTTGAATCAGTGTCCGAACCCCGGTTCCGGTCGCTCCTTTGACAAAAATCCCCTTTTCCTCCGGAGCGGTAACCGTCCCCGCAATATCCAAGTGCACCCATGGAACAGGCTCTGCAAACCGGCGCAAAAACAAACCTCCTTGAATGCAGCTGGCCGTGCTTCCGGCATCGTTTTTCACATCCGCAATCTCACTATCCACATATTGCTCGTATTCTTCGTACATCGGAAGTTCCCAGACCCGTTCCCCGGCGATGCGAGCCGCTTTTTTCACTTCTTCGGCCCACTGCGCATCGTTGCTCATCAGGCCGCTCGCTACATGCCCCAGTGCAACCACAACCCCGCCCGTCAGCGTGGCGATATCAACCAGTCGTGTTGCGCCAAGGTGCTTGGCATAGGCAATGGCATCAGCCAAAATCAGTCGCCCTTCCGCATCGGTGTGATGAACTTCAATTGTTTTCCCGCTAAAAGAGCGAATCACATCTCCTGGACGAAATGCTCTGCTGCCCGTCATATTTTCGCAGGCCGGAATGACAGCGATGACATTGCTGTGCGGGCGCAGTTCGCCGATCGCATCCATCGCTGCCAGTACAGCTGCCGCTCCGCCCATATCATCTTTCATCTCGCCCATCCCTTTGCCGGGTTTAAGCTGCAATCCTCCGCTGTCAAAGGTTACTCCTTTGCCGACCAGCCCGATTACATCATCCGACTCCGGTGCCCCCTTATAGGACAAGACAATCATCCGCGGCCGGTTTGCACTGCCTTCAGCCACGGATAACAGCGCATTCATGCCCAACTCCCGCAGCCGGTCCTCGGTCAGGATATCAAGTTCAATCCCTCTTTTTTCCGCTATGGCCCGTGCATGATCGGCCAATGCTTCCGGGGTCATAAAGTTGGCCGGTTCATGCACGAGATAGCGGGCAAAGTTGGTGGCCCGGGCAAAAATGCGACCGCGTTCAACCCCCGCAGCAAAGGCCGAATCTTTTACCTGATCTCCAAAGACGCGAATCTCTTCCAAGCTTTCGCTTTTATCTTCAGATTTATAGGAATGATGCTGATAGCTTCCCAATTCAATCCCTTCCACAATCGACTGAATCACGTCAACCGAGTTATATCTCTCGATCATGAAGGAAGGACAATCGATCCCCAGACTTTTCACTTTTTTATGTTTTGCCGCTCTTGCAGCGGTAGCCACTGCATTTTTGAAGGAATGAAGTTCCAGTTTTCCCTCATCCCCCAGACCAACGACAAAAACCCGTCCAGCGGGGATTTTTCCCCAATTGTGCATGTCCGTAACTTCGGTGAAATCCCCCGAAATTTCTCCTGCAGCAATCAGGTTGGAAATCCGAAAACCGAGAGCCTCATCTACTTCCCGGGCAACCCCTTGAACCGATTTTCCTTCATTTGCATGAAAGACGATGATTGCATCCATTTCCAGTGAAGCCAACGGTTCTCTCGTCAATTTCCACTCCATATGATGCCCTCCCCCAATCGTGGAATGATAAAAATGAAAAAAGTGTAACACGCCAACGAAAATTCAGCATGTTACACTTTCGACAAAATTTGATTTATCTCCTGTTGCTATAAAATAGACGAAATTGTTTTATAAAACTTCAAGGATCATCATTTCCCTTCGGATTTCTTTCAGCCGTGCTTTACACTGGTCAATTTTGTGTGTGCTCTTCTCTTTCATCGCTTCATAGAGTTTGGCCAATTCATAATCCAATTCCATTCTCAACACCTGAATGCGTTCCTCCGCAGTGCGACAACGATATGCCCGAATAACCTCTTCCATGGTTCCGCTGCACCCCTTCATTGTAAGAAATCGGGATTTGGGCCCCAAATTGCTAACCCCATTTTCGTTAGCTTGGCTACAGCTTTGCCCCATAATGAAGGAAATAAACCTGTCGAAAAGAGTTCATCAAAAAATGCATTCAACCCTTGATCTTGCTATAATTTACGCCTCTTAAACCGAAAGGGAAACGGTGATTATAATGATAAACTGAATATTTAAAATAATATTTTTATAGATTTGTACTTATCTGTGGTAAGATATGTACAAAATCTGTTTGCCTGGTGGTGAATGTAAGTGAAAATCCCTCCATTTATCGAAAAAGATTTTACGGTGTTCAACATCGCCGGATTGGAGGCGCGCATGGAGGCAATCCGGCAAAATATCCAGCCAAAATTCGGGGTGCTCGGCGATCGAATTGCTCCCTTCCTGGCAGCGCTGGTCGGGGAACCCGTTTATGTACATATTGCCAAACATGCGCGCAGAACTGTGAATCCGCCGGAGGAAACCTGGGTTGCCTGGTCAACCGGCAGACGCGGCTACAAAGCCCTTCCCCACTTTCAGTTGGGCATCCGTGACACACACCTGTTCATGTGGTTTGCCCTGATTTATGAATGTGACCGCAAGCCGGCGTTTGCCCGAAACTTCAAGGAACAATTCGCGGAAATTTGGCCGGCGATCCCCGATTCCTTTTACTTCTCCAAAGATCATACCGTGCCCGATGTGATTCAAAAACGGGAGCTCAGCGAAGAAGACGCCCTGAAAATGCTCGATCGCCTTGAGAATGTCAAAAAAGCCGAGTTTTTGTGCGGAACGGTTCTGCCACGCGAACAAGCCGTGCAAAAAACGGGAGAAGAAATGGTGAAGATCCTGGAGTCCACTTTTGAAACCTTGCAGCCCCTGTATAAACTGTCCATTTCATAGAATCACCTCATCTTCGCTAAACCCCGGCGGAAGTTTGCGCAAAAATCAGGGATTTGGGGGTTAAGACCGGCCCGGCTTGTCACACTTGTTCACCCCGATGAAATCCTCTCAGAAATGGGAGGATTTCTGCTTGTTGAAGTCTGGAAAACACGGTCCGTCGGGTCTTGCTGCTTCGCTTTGATCCTGTCTTCTTTGTCGCATAAGCCGTTGCGGAAAAGCTCCAACTCTTCGTCCAAAGTCCATCGGCAGATGCAAAACCTCTCAAAAACGGGAGGTTTTTTATTATGCAAATCGATTGTATTATTATTCATTGATTGTACCATTCAAAAATGAATATTTTTCTTTTGTTCCGAAGCCGTTTTTGTTATACTATCGGTCGTGCATGAATTCAAGTAAAGGTAGGCAACGCCCATGGATCGACAAAGAACCACTCCATTGTTCAGCAAATTGAAGGAACATGCCCAACGAAATCCTATTCAATTTCATATTCCCGGACACAAAAAAGGTCGGGGCATGGACCCTGAGTTCCGCCACTTTATCGGGGACAACGCCTTGTCCATCGACCTGATTAATATAGAACCTCTGGATGACTTGCACCATCCGCACGGTATAATTGCCGAGGCACAAAAGCTGGCGGCTGAGGCTTTTGGCGCGGATTATACCTTTTTTTCCGTACAGGGAACGAGCGGTGCGATTATGACGATGGTCATGTCGGTTGCAGAACCGGGGGATAAAATCATCGTGCCGCGAAACGTGCATAAATCGGTTTTATCCGCCATCATTCTCGCCGGAGCGCTGCCGATCTTCGTCCACCCGGAAATGGATGAAACCCTGGGAATCGCTCACGGCATTACAGCGTGCCAAGTGGAAAAAGCCCTGAAAAAGCATCCTGAAGCCAAAGCCGTTTTAGTGATTAATCCAACGTATTACGGCGTGGCCGGCAACCTCAAGGAAATCGTCGATCTCGTTCATCAGCACGGGATTCCTGTTCTCGTTGATGAAGCCCATGGAGTGCTGACCCATTTCCACGAACGCCTGCCGATGTCCGCCATGGATTGCGGGGCTGATATGGCCGCCACCAGTGTGCACAAACTGGGCGGCTCCCTGACGCAAAGCTCCGTTCTAAACGTGCGGGAGGGCCTTGTGAATCCGCGCCGGATTCAGTCGATTATCAGTATGCTGACCACCACTTCCACTTCTTATATCCTGCTTGCTTCCCTGGATGCAGCACGGCGCTATCTGGCGACGGAAGGTTATGAGATCATTCAGAGAACATTGGAACTGGCCGAATATGCAAGAAGCGAAATCAACAAAATCCCGGGCCTCCTGTGTATGGGCAAGGAATGGCTGGGCAGTGACGCCCTGTACGATCTCGACGAGACCAAATTGCTCATCCACTTGAAAAACTTTGCCATCAATGGACACGATGCTGAAAAGTGGCTGCGCGAATGCCACAATGTCGAAGTGGAATTGAGCGATTTGTACAATCTGCTGTGTCTGGTGACCCCCGGCGATACGAAAGAAACGATCGACCGTCTGCTTGAGGCGCTCAAAGATCTCTCCGGCCGGTTTTACCAACCGGAGCAAACCAAACAGGTGAATATCCGCCTCCCGGAAATACCTGAACTCGTTTTATCCCCGCGCGAGGCATTTTACAGCGACACGGTCTCGATCCCCCTTGCCGAGTCAGCCGGACACATCATCGCCGAATTCATTATGATCTATCCGCCTGGCATTCCCGTTCTCGCCCCGGGCGAACGGATCACTGAAGATAATATCAGCTATATCGTGGAACACATCAAAGCCGGACTGCCCGTACAAGGGCCGGAAGATCCCACACTGAAGACAATCCGCGTCATTCGTTAATTAACGCCTGGCAAAGAAAAGAATCCGGCTCCGGCGAACCCCCCTTTTTGGGATGCGTCAACAAGAAAGACCACCGATAACCGGTGGTCTTTCTTATCAAATAAGATCTGTGGCCCCCTATTGGCGATTGGTTTTTTCTTCTTCCCGATGGTCGCATCCGTCGCAGGTGGAGTAGAGCGTTCCCACTTTCTCCGCTTCAACATACTCGATCACTTTGTCACAGGATTGGCAGACGATGGCTTCCATGAAAAATCCTCCTCTGTCCATTTTCGATCTATGTCATTCACTTTGAATGAAAGCGCTTTTATTATTGTGTCACTTATAGTATATTATGACATACTAATTTTGTCAAAGCGGAAATAAAAAAGAGCAAATCCGAAGACTTGCTCTTTTCATCAATGTTCCGTTTCTGCATCGATGGTAATGGTTGGCAGGTTGTTTTTGAAAAAAATCGATATTTCTTCCGCTTCCTCCATCGATCGCAAATTAAAGACCTTCTGCAAATATTCCAGATTTTCGGCATCTTCTAACGAAAGCAATGAGGAGCGCCCCGTCTGCATACAAACCACCAGCGGCTTGCCAAAAAACATATGCGTGTAGACAATTCCAAAATCATAGCGACCCTGTTCGGAAACAAAACCAACAAACCGAACTTTCGCTTTTTCGGATTCGTCGTACAAGCGTTCATAAAGACTCATGTCCTCTCCCCCTCGCTTTTGTATTAGAAGAACAAAACCAAAATCTCGCAAGCGCCGCAAAAGAGAAGGTACACAAAACCGCAGGATCAGGATTGGACCTTAAGACAATTGTCCACCAGCAACCTCCGATCCTGGCCAACCTGCCACAGCGGAATGAAAAACCGCTTTCAAAAAGCGGTTTTTCTGTTTTTTTATTCCCTGTATTTTTCGGTAATAAACCGGTATTTGCATTTAAGAATTGCATTTTTTTACTTTCGATTCAAATAATGAAGCCAACTCACAGAAGAGTGAAATATCCTCATCGTCGATATTTCCACCGGCTGTCCCCGTCACAACCAGCACCCCGACCAAATGATGGCCGTGATAAAAGGGAACATATACCTCTGTCCGGTTCCAGATCCGTTCCCGCACCACGCTTCCTCTCGCAGCTGCCAAACTCATGAATCCTTCCCCAAACGGGATCACCGGAGGCAATTCCGTTTGCCCCCGCTCAAATTTGAGACAGAAGGAGAAGTCTTCCACCAAGTAAATTGAAACCCATTGATAATCCGCCATGTTGTCAAATAACGAATTACAAACAAATTGATATAATTTTTCCAATTCACTGCTGTATTTGTCTGACATGGCGCCAATTTCCGCGCGAAGCTCATCCAAAAGATCGGCCTTGCGCATCAAAACTCCCCCAACTTAGTAAATTACATCAAAGTGTAGCATAAGTGCGCAACGGCCGCAAGCCGTTTTTTTCCAATATTTTTAAAACTGTTCTCTTCGCGATTCATCGTCAAGACTTCCCGGCGCGCAGGCCATGATGAAACGACGGGCTTGCCCTTCCCTTGTCTGACAATTGGAAATGATATAAACTTATTTTAGTTGCAGTCGGAGCAAAAAAAGCGAGCATGGGAGAGATTTGCTTTGAGCAAAAGCGCCTACATAAAGTTGGTAAAAGGGTCAAAACAAGAAGACATATCCCTTGAGGAAGTGAAAAAACTGTTCCTCTACTACCAGGAGATGGTGTCGCTCACCGGAAAACAGCTCGGCTGGGGCTACCAGGAAGCCGCTTTTCCTTACGATCTTCAGGAACGCGAGCAGGACGGGATTCCTTATCTGCTCCTGAAAGGAAAAAAACCGAGCCACTATTACGGATTGATCGTCGGTGTCGCCAAGGAGGCGGAAACGAATATCCCCTATATTCAAATTGTGTTACCCGATCAAGCGACCCACGGGGATACAGCCAAAGGGAATGAATACGGCAAATTCCTGGCAAAGCAGCTAAAAGGAGAACTGCATCTCTTTAACGGACGCACCATGTACTTTAATGATCGAAAATAACCCGCCCGCAAAAAGAAGACCCCCCGCCGGAGAGGCTGGAGGTCTTTTTTCACAACCCGGTCAAAAGGCAATGGGCATTTTGGCATGCTCCCTGATATCCAACTTGTACAACTGCTCCAGGTAAATCTGAAATTTTTGCTTGTCCGCATTTTCAAAACAACGGGCCAACTTAAGGACAATTTTTCGTTCCTGCTCATAATCCTTCTTTTTCTGCGCCATTTTCAGCGCTTTTTCATAAATTTT
Source organism: Thermoactinomyces sp. CICC 10523 (assembly GCF_016055105.1). Classification (NCBI taxonomy): domain Bacteria; kingdom Bacillati; phylum Bacillota; class Bacilli; order Caryophanales; family Thermoactinomycetaceae; genus Thermoactinomyces; species Thermoactinomyces sp. CICC 10523. The sequence continues at coordinate 16,798 of NZ_JAECVX010000005.1, read as the reverse complement.
GATCGCCTCTGCCGTATTTCCTTGCTTCACATAACAATCGCCCATGAGGATATACGATTCCCGGTAAATTTCCGGATGCGGCGTGCGGTCGCTGATTGCGAGCGCTTCGAGCAATGTCTCCGCCGCCGCTTCGTCCTTATCCTGTTCGAGATACGCGAGGCCCAGGTATGTATGCGCTTTGATCTTCATATGGTCGGACTTGATTTTTTCTTGCAAACTCAACGCGGTGCGAAAGCAGTTCTCCGCTTCTTCCCATTTATGTTGCAGCAGATAGATCGTGCCCAGCCTGCTCCAGAGCTCGCAGGACTGCTCTGTTTTTTTGTTGATGCGCGCCACTTCGATCCCCTGATGCGCATAGGCAATCGCCTCTTCATACAACTTCAGCTTTCTCAGGATCGAAATCCGCACTTTATAAAGCTCCAGCACCACTTCGATGCTTTTGATATGATGGATTTCATCCCAAATTTGATTAATTCTCCGCAGCGCTTCTTCAATATGATCCAATTCGTTCAGATAGGTGATGCGGGCGATTTCCAGAATATAAATATAATACGCCCGTTCCCCTCCGGCTTGAAAATGCTCCAGTCCTTCATTCACGTAGCGCAGGGCCTGCCCCGGGTCATGGTTGCTGAAAGCGATGCGGCTCAGTTCATGGTAGCTCGCAGCCTTGATATTGGTTTTCAGCCATTCTTCCTTTTGGTCGACAATGCGGATCGCTTCCAAAAAATGATTTTGCGCTTTCACCCAATTCCTTTTTTGCAAATAAATCTTTCCGCGCAAAAAATGAACAATTGCCGATAAAAGATGATTGTTGGGCACATCAAGTTTACGCAAGCGTTCGAGCCCCTTGTCCGGACTCATTAAATCGATCATGTTCTCAATGGCAGCCAGCTGCAGTTCCATGTGCGCCTCTTCCTGTTTTTCCTTGGCAATCAAATCATGAATCTGATCCAGGTTAATATTCAGCTTCTCTGCGACATACCTCACTTTATCTTCGTTGACATAGGTAATTCCGCGCTCAATATTGCTGATGGTCGACGGAGAAATAAAATCGTCGGCCAAATCCTCCAGCCTCAATCCCATCTCTTTTCTCCGTTTGCGCAGAATCTCGCCAATCTGGATTGGATGAATGTAATCCATTTTTCCACCTCGTTACCGTTTGCATTTTCTGCAACCATAAAGAAAAAATAAAAATTGCATCTCAATTCTCTGCGCATTTTTGACATCTAATAATATTCCAACGACAAAAAGACAATTGACATAAATTTTTTCCGGTTGTATACTCGTATCACAATAAGAAATCTTCTGTAAAATTCAAAAAAGGAGAGAGAGATGCTGAAATTAATTGCAATGGGGAAACCCCATGAACTTCACCCTTTCATTTTTGATCTTACATCCCAGCCGCAGTACAGAGTAAGATTGGAATCTATGAGTCCCGTGGGTCGTCCCGGGCAGGAATCACAAGAAACCAGCGTGCAAATGTCGGTTTCCTTTACCCCGACTTCGCAAACTCCGGTTCAGGTCATTCTTCACACCCGGAACAACCAGGAAATTAAAATTCATTTCACCGATGGTTTTGCCGTCAAGCTGAGTGACACCGTCACCTATATCGGTGGCAAAGCGGCAGATGTATTTGGATAGAAAAAAGCCCCACAAAGACGGAAAATGGGGCAAAAGAAGTCAGTCCAAGTCTAATTGTAGCACAATTAAAACGATTTGGTAAGAATAATTGTACTGCCGCAATGCTTTGCTGCGGCAGTCCCCTTCGTCTTTTGACAGCCCCTCAATACTACCCGAACAAATAGACCGTTCCCGCCGCAAAGCCGCTGCCCAGACACGATCCGATCAATACATCCGTCGGGTAATGCAGCGCCAGATACATGCGCGAAAAACCGATCAGGATCGCATACGGCAACAGTACTCCCCCGCAGAGTGACGAATGAAACATAAATGTGACGGCGATGGAAAAGGCCGCTGTCGTATGCCCTGACGGAAAAGAGTAATCCGTTAGGGGATTGGGAAAAGTATGCAAATGGGCCAGCCGCAAATAGGGACGGATTCGGGGCATCAATTTTTTAAAAAATTGAACAACCACATGGCTGCCGATCAGTGCGATAAAACCTTCAAGCGCCCACGACTTGACAGTGCGCGGCATGAACATGTACCAGAACATCAAAAAACCGATAGTCGCGGTCGGACCGGCCAAATGGGTAACCCGGGGCATCAACCAATCAAACAGACGGCATTTCCACTGACAATTAACCAGCTGGATCAAAAACTGATCCGATCGAATCAACCAAGAAGCCAGATTTTTCAACAGCCTCACCTCTGCCCGTGCAAGACGTGACATTTTTGTATAATACCATGATAACTTATGAAATGAAAGAGATAGTAAATAAGGTGTTAATCATATTCGAACGATTAACACCCCGGGTCTCCTGTCATTTATTTGTCGAAAATTTTATCCAATATTTCCCGGCGCTCCTGCACGGTGTAGCCATTCCAGAACCATTCGCCGTAAAGCAGCAGATCCAGGTGCAAATGAACCCCCTGGTCATTGCCTTTGACACCGTCGCTCGTTCCGGAATTGCCGGCATAGCCGATCAGTTGGCCTGCTTTGATCGTCTGCCCTGCTTTGATCCCCGGAGCAATCCGGCTCAAGTGCACAAAACGGGCCATTACCCCTTTGCCGTACTGCACCCAGACCTGCCGGCCGCGCATCTTGTCCAAAATATAGGCCGGTGTCTGCCCATCGCTTTGGCTGGCCACAGCCAACAACCGGTTGCGCTCTGCAGGCGTCATCTCCTGATAATCAACATCGGCTCTGACCACAACTCCATCGGCCAGGGAATAAACCGGAGTCCGTTTGCTGATCGTAACGCCTGTTCCATAAGTATACCAGTCTAAGCCCTCATGTACCCCGTGACGATAAGTACGGGGCGCACCGGGAAGATGCGAATCGTGCGTGCTCACATGCGCTCCGCGAATCGGGCTTCTGAGAAATGACAGATAACGGGCTATTTCCCGGGCCGACATTTTGGGCAAATTTCGCTTGGGGGCAAAAACCGGAATCGACGCAGGATTCACTTGCCATTCCGCGGTTTTGCCGATCACAACCACTTGCTGTTGCAAAACCCGGTCCATGAAGGAAAGAGGCACAAGGGCATTTCCGTTCTGAATGACAGGAGCTTGTTCCATCGGTTCAAAGATTCCGTTGCAATTCAAAACCGGGATTCCCTGCACCATCGATAATGTATCAGACTGATGCCGGATGGTAATTGTGCCGTCACGCGCATCCACCTTTACCTGAAAGCCGAGGCGGTCGGCGATTTCCCCGAGATTTACGAACAAGGTGTCATCGCGTGCAACCGTCGGCAATTCTTCCTGATTTGATAGTTCGCTGAAAAGCGAAATTTGATCGAACGAGCGGTTTTGAGAAAAAATTTCTCCTGAATCGGAAAGATTTTGGCTATTTTGATGATCGTAGGACAATGGTTTAACATCGTTAATTCCCCAGATCAAGGCAAATTCGCTTAACCAGCCGCGATTGCTCGGCGGCATAAACACAATTGCCGAGATCAGACAAAACATCATCAATACCAGTGACGTTTTTTTCATCTTCATCTCCTACAGCATCTTGGAAGCAATGATATGCGAAGAAAGCACTCCTTGTCCGGAGTGCCTGATGTTACGCTTTCATTATTTTAAAATTCGGCTACCCTGCGGTCAAGTTGCAAAGCAAAAATCAGGACAACAACCGCTCCACCTTGGCAATATTCTCAGCAAGGCCTGATGCCGTTTCCCGGTACAGATCCAAATCTTCCGGTGCAGATGAAGCGCCCAGCAAAGTATCATAATAATTCTCCGCATCCAAAATGGCCTTTTCTTTCCATTCCGCTTCTTTTTTCTGCCACTCCTCCAGGTAATATCCGGTCAGCAACCGCTTTTGCTCGTCCAAAAAAGCGGCAATTGCCGGTTCCAGCACCTGTTCCATCTCCTCCCGCATTTTCTCCTTCTCATTTTTCTCAAAAAAGGTTTTGGCATTTTTGAAGCAGGAGATCGCCTTTTTAAAAGAAGCAAGCGAAAGCTCCGCGAGCGGCTCCGGGAAATCGGGTGATGGATACGAGCTTTCCCGCTCCGGCACCAAAGGAATTTCACCGTTCACAGCCAGGCAGTTGTTTGTCAGATTCGCCATAAATGCATCTTGCCGGTCGTTTAACCATCGTTCCATGCGCAAGGAAGTGGCCCTGAGCTCCTGCAGCAAATCGCGGCGCATAAAATCGACCATCTGGAGCACACAGGCACGGAGTTTTTGTTTGATCTGCCCGTCATCGCTTCTCAGAACCGACGGGTTGAAGATCTCCGGAAACTCGTCGCGGTATCGGTAAAACAGACGTTGTTTGACATAATAAAGCAGTTCATTCACTTCCTGCCCCAAGGCATGGGCCAACGCTTGATCCCTGCTGTTTTGAATGATTCTCCGCACCCGGTCCCGTTCGTCAGCCAACTCCCCTTTCCGCTTTTCCATCGCTTCGCGGCCCGCTTCGGCGGTTTGCAGCAGATGGCGGAGAAAGCGGGAACCACGCCGCAACTCTTCGGTCAAACCGCGAATCGACACCACCCGCAGTTCATCCAGAATAAAAGAGGAAAATCGCTGTTCAAACCGCTCCATCTGCGGATCCTGACGCCCGCCCGCTTTTTCCGCCAGCGCCCGTAAGCTGGACAGTGAAAAGAGACGGGGTTCCCGAATTCCATAACCCGAAAGTTGCCTGCGGATATAGTCCTCCACCTGTGCCAGTTCCTCCCGCGAAGCGGCCAGATCGGCGGCATTAATGATAAAAAACATCTTGTCCAGGGAAAAAACATCTTTAACCCGCCCCAGCTGAATTAAAAACTCACGATCCGCCTTGGAAAAGGGATGATTGTAATAAGTCACATACAAAAGCGCATCGGCACTTTTGATATACTGAAAAGCAACATCCGTATGGCGGGCATGCATTGAATCGGCTCCGGGCGTGTCAACGAGGGTAATTCCCTGTCTGGCCAGTGGTGAATCGTAATAAAGATCCACCGACTCTACAAAGCAGGATTTGGTTTCCCTGGCAACAAATTCTTCAATCGCGTCCGCCTTGACCGTCAGTGTGCCGCCCAGGTGCTCTTTCATCGTGGAAAATCCGTCCCTCACCGCCTGGAGAAAAGGCAAAGTCGTCTTTTGCCCCGTCTGGAAGGCAGACTCGTCCAGCAGCGTTCCGATGCGTGCAACCGCTTCTTCCAGCGTTCGCACCTCCTGCTGTACCAATTTGTACACTTGCCGCAAATCATCCAATAAACGCTCGCCCGTCTTAAAGGTAATCACGGCCTGTCCATGCGGATGCCTGCCCGTCGGGGGACAAATCCGGTTAATCGTCGCCGTGGTCGGGTGGGGGGAAACCGACAGTACCGGCTTTCCGATCAAGGCATTGGCAAAAGATGACTTTCCGGCACTGAAAGCCCCGAACAAGGCGACTGTATACTGCCGGCGTTCAAGTCGCTCCCGCTTCCGGGCCAGGTCTCTCACGATCGCTGTTAATCCCGGAATCCTCTTCATTTGCTCTTCCGCTGCATGTACTTGAGCGAGCACGCTGTCCATCCGATGAGCGGTCGCCCGTTCCTTTCCCTTTCCTGATTCTCTCTCTCCGGGCAACTCATTCGTCTCAGTCACCTCTTCGCGCTGCGGCAGGAAGCGCTCATTTCGCATTACAACTTGTTCCTCCAACGCTTCTCGGGGAATTTCAACCATACCGGGTTCGGTATCCCCGCGGATCAACTTCAAAAGGCGCTCCTCCTCCTGTCTGTGCTCCTCCTTGATCCGCCTGATTTCCGATAAAGCGTTTTCCCACTCGGCCAGTTGCCTCATCCGCCGCTCCAGCTGCTGCAACCGCTCCGCAAACCGCTGCTCCAGTTCCTCCTTAACCGACCCGAACCAGGAACGTGCGGCCTGGCGATAAAACTGTTTCAGCTTATTTGCCAAATCATCGGTATAAGTCAAGACATAGTTCCCGCCAAACCCCGCCCCGGGCTTGATCGTCTGCGCAAGCAGCGGGGCATCGAGATGAACGCGAAAAGAGTAAATTCTCTCTCCCCGATCTTCAGTATACAGGTGATGCTCTTTCAAAAATTGCACCACATATTGCTTTACATGAAGATCAAGCTGTGTCTCAACCGTCTGCCCGAGTTTTTCGAGAAAAGCAAGCGTCCGCCGCTCTTTTTCCTTCTCCGTTTTCCCTTTGGAGAAGAAAAAGCCGACTTTAAAGGAGGTGAGCTGCGTCTCCAGATATTGTTCAGCCAGAGCGCGCACTTCATAGGGCATCAGGTAGGCATTTTGCAATACCGCCTCCAGCCCCTGATCAAATGAGCGCTCGATCGACTGTTTTTCTTCTTTCAACTGAACCATTTCTTTTCGCCGCTCTTGCGCTTCCGCTTCCGGCGATCCTTCCGGCCCATCGGGCTGCACCTGCTTGGCTGCCAATTTTTCCAGCTGTTCCCGATCCCTTTCTTCCAAAAATCGCATATGCTCTTTCAGCAATTGTTCCGCTTCAATTCGAATCGTTTGGTCAAACTGTTCAAACCTCCGTCCGATCAGTTCCCCGATCCGTTTTTTCAATTCGGCAAACTGGTTATGAGGATGGAGGGGATCACGCATGCTCGTGTAAAAAACCCCTTCCGGGTTCACACCCCAATCGGCAAACGACTGTTGCACATTTTGGCAGAAGACGGAAAAGGACAGTTCCTCTTCCCGGTGTTTATCGATTTGGTTGATGATCAGATAAACGCGCTTTCGGCGGCGGATTAACTGTTTGATAAACTCCAGGTTCCCTTCCGCTTGCACATGGTTATAATCCATTACATAAAAAATCACGTCCGCCAGGTGCAACGAAGAGCGGGTGGCGCGTTCGTGAGCCGTATCCGTCGAGTCGATGCCCGGTGTATCCATCAGCGCCACTTTGGCCGGCAAGCGGTTGGTTTGACGCTGGATGTGCACGGCTAAAATCTCTTCGCCGTTTTTGCACAAATCTTTCAGCTCTTGATCAGTGTAAGTCCCATCGTATGCATGAATTCGCCCATCGCTCAGAAACAGTTTGACCCGGTTCTCACCCGCCGTGATTTTCACCACGTTGGCACTGGTGGGAATCGGACTGGTCGGAAGCAGATCTTCTCCGAGCAAATGATTGAGCAAAGTGGATTTGCCGGCGGAAAAATGGCCGCAAAAAGCGATCGACCATTCCCCTTGCACCGTTTTTCGCAGCAAATCGATGCCCTTCAACCGTCTTTCTTCATCTCCGCTCCGCTCAAACTCCCGCTCCAGCCGGGCCAATCGCTGTGCCCATTCTCTGTGTGCTGTTTCAATCATTCCCTGAATACTCCTTTTGTGGCAATGTTCCGGATTGATAACCCTCTCCGTTTATACCGAAACGGCAGGACTCGCATTTTCAGTCTATGGCAGCGTCAGTCAGCTCATCGGGGCTTCATTGAAAGTGGATCATAGCCGGATCGCGGTGTTCCCTCCCCCGATTTGCTTAATTTATTTTCACCCTCCGGCTGTATTTGACAAAACACAGGTGTTTTCTGTCGTTTCTATCTTAATACAGATCGGGAAGTTAATGAAGGGTTGCGCGGTTCTCGATATAATTAACAGAAGGAAAATTCCCACAAAAAGGTGTGATGTTGGATGGCCACATGGATTGCCACGTTATCTCTTCTGCTTAACGGGATCATCCTCTGTCTCTTTTTATTCCGGCAGCATAACTCCGCCAAAAGTGATTGGCAGCAGATCGAAGAGCAACTGCGCCTGCTGCTGCTGGCACAGGAAAAAACTGAAAAGACATTGCGCGAAGAAATGGGATACCACCGGCAGGAAGCCAATCATGCCGCTCTCGAAAACCGCAAAGAATTGCAACAGTCTTTTTCCCTGTTGACCAAATCGACGCTCACTACCATTCAAGATGTCGCATCCGGGCAGAAAAACCTGCTTGATTCCTTTTCCCGTCAACTTCGCGATCTCACCGCCATGAACGAACAGAAGCTGGAGCAGTTACGAAACAAAGTGGAGGAGAAACTGGCGCAAATTCAGACGGAGAACCAGAAAAAACTGGAAGAAATGAGACAGACCGTCGATGAAAAATTGCACGCCACCTTGGAACAAAGGCTCGGAGAATCGTTCAAACTGGTAAGTGACCGATTGGAGCGCGTACATAAAAGTTTGGGAGAAATGCAGCATCTGGCGGCCGGGGTTGACGACCTGAAAAAAGTGTTGTCCAACGTGAAAAGCCGCGGTGTTCTGGGGGAAATCCAACTGGAAAACATCCTGGAACAGCTGTTGACCCAGGACCAATATGAAAAAAATGCCGTGATCAAGAAAAACAGCAAAGAACATGTGGAATTCGCCATTAAACTGCCGGCCAAACAGGAAGGCTCTCCTCCCGTCTTGCTGCCGATTGATTCCAAGTTTCCGCTGGAGGATTATGAGCGCTTGCTTCAAGCCCAGGAAGCAGGAAATCCGGAGCTGATCAATGAGGCGGGAAAACAGCTGGAACAGCGCATTAAGCAGGAAGCAAAAAAAATAAGCGACAAATACATTTATCCGCCGGTCACCACTGATTTCGCCATTTTATTTCTCCCCCTCGAAGGGTTGTATGCCGAAATCCTGCGGAGGCCCGGATTGTGGGAAACGGTACAGCGGCAGTTTAAAGTGGCGATTGTCGGGCCGACAACCCTGTCCGCTTTTTTAAACAGCTTGCAGATGGGTTTCCGCACACTGGCCATTGAAAAACACACCACCGAAGCCTGGCGCTGGCTTGGCATTATGAAAACGGATCTGCTCAAATTCGGCAACTATTTGGAAAAGGCGCAACGCAAACTGGATGAAGCCAGCAAAACGATCGGTCAGGCGACAAAGCAAACGGAAACGATGAAGAAAAAGCTGGACCGGGTGGAGAACTTGCCCAGCCTCGATTCAGCTTCTCTGTCCGCATTGCCGGATGGCCCCGGCGGAGAATAGGGAAAAAGCCCCCGGCCTTTGCAGGATCGGGGGTATTTCTCATTAATGGAGAAGCAACTTCACCCAATTCCCGACAGCGATCCCGGCATAGTTTCCAATCGCATAGCCGAGCAACCCCATCAACACGCCCGGTGTGATCAGTGAAACCCACCGTTTGGATGAGGCCAGCGCCAGAGCGGTGGAAGGTCCGCCAACAGTAGCCTGGCTCGCCACAGCTAGCACTTCGACATCAATTTTGAACCATTTGCCAAAGCCAAAGACGATGAAGGCATGAATCCCTACCAATATCACCAGGAACAAAAAGACAACCGGCCCTTTGTCAACCAGAGTGCTGAGAATGGTTCCCGCGCCCATCGTGGCAAAGAAAAAATGCAATAAAAAATTGCCCCACTCTGCTCCTCCGTTTACCCTGTTCATCGGTGTAAACAGGGTGATCAGAATGGCAAAAGTCGTATACCAGATAACCGATGGAATTTCAAATCCGATCCCTTTGTTGATAATGGGCGCCAGCCAGTCGGATACAGCCACAACCACAAAAGCGACTGCAGCCAGGATAACCATGTCGTAAATGGAAATTTCCTTCTTTTTCTGATAATCTTCTTCCGCTTTCTCCACATGGCGGCCCGGCTGGTAAACGGAGGAATAATATTTGCGCAACAAACTCGGCAGAATCGCCGTCGCCACCATCCACAGATTTGTCATGATATTATCGGCCGCCGCACCTGTCGCATACATCGACTGGGAAGTATGAAACGCTGCCCCCACGGCTGCATAATTGACTCCGCCGCCAATATAACTGGCACAAAATTGCCCGGCAATCTTCCACGCTTCCGCCCCGATGCCATCCGCTGTCACCCAAACGCCGATGATCGCCCCGACCGCGGTTCCCAAAGAAGCCAAAGCAAACGAAATCAACGCCGGTTTTCCCATATGGCGCAAACTTTTCAGATCAGCGGATATCAAGAGCAAGACGATGGAGAGCGGGACGCAATAATCATTGGCAAATTGATAAACCGGATTTAAATCGTCCGGATTTTGGGCAATCGACGGAGGAATAATGCCGAGATTTACCAAAATCGCCCCTCCGGAAATCACCAAAATCGCGGTTCCCAAGTAGGAAAAAAAGCGAAAACATCGATCCAGCCAGAAGGAGATCGCGATTAAAACGGCAAGAACTGCGGCTACCCCTGCCGGATTCATGATCAGGGCTGTTTTTGTCACAAGTACTCCTCCCTGGTGCAAATTTTTATACAATTCTATAATAGAAGTGCAATTTTTACAAATAAAACAGAAGGCCATTTGACTGGCCTTCCTTTCCCCTGCTGCTTTTTTCAGTTCCAAACCCATTTTTGCTCAACCAGCCGGGCACTTTCTTCCAACCGGCTATATACCTGTGCCTCCGAGTCGCCGCATACTACCAGCGTAATCGCATAATCGACGCTGGTATGCGCACCGGTAAAATATTGTCCGGGTCTGGCCAACACCCGATATTCCGTCACCCAGTCCGGAAAATCCTCCCGCCGTGGCGCCAGGCGAAAAACCCCGTGTTTGGGCGGAATCCCGATAAAACCAAACTGGGTTTTCGGCCCTTCCCGTCTGGCGACACGCTCGGGAACATCAACGCTTAACCCGCATTGCGCCTGTATGGAAAGCTTGGTCAGATCCACATCAAATGCTTGCCGGTATTCTTCACAAATGCGCGATCCGCCCGTGCGGCAGGCGATCTCACACAAAACCAGTTCATCCTGCGGTGTATGGAAAACTTCGGCATGAAAAGTGGTATGAGTCGGGGTGGGCAAAGTTCGCAAAACCGAGGAAACATAAGATTGCAAACGGGCTGTCAAGGGGTTTTCTGGAGATAAAAGATAACTTCCCAAATATTTTCCTTCCTGAAAAGCCAAACAATGATTCAGATACTTTGAAGGCCAGATGAGCTTGATCTGTCCATTCAGTACCAATCCGTCAATATGATACATTTCCCCTTCGATATATTCCTCCACTTCCAGGTGCGGGCTTAATCCATGGGCCAGGTACTCCATCGTATCCTGATCCGAATCCAAAACCGTCGTGTTGCGAGAACCCATTCCGTCAACCGGTTTAACGACCACCGGATATCCCTGCTCTTCAATAAATTCGTAAAGATCGACGACAGAATCAACGCGCTGGAAAGCCGGGACGCGAATTCGGGCCGCACTCAGGATCTCTTTCATCTTCACCTTATCGCGAAAGGCAATCGCGCTTTGCAAAGATTGGCCTTCTAAGCCAAAATAATGGCGAACATAGGCTGCGCGCAAAATATCCCTCTCCGCCGTCGCGATCACCCGTCTGTAAGGTGACTGCTTGTACAATTGCAAAGCCGTAAACTCGACGGAATTGTTAAAATCATAACGATCGAAAGCAAATACCTGTTTAAAGCCGTGAAAATCCTTGCCTAGCTGATCTGACGTCAATAAAAACAAATCTTCGTTCAGGTCCTCCAACCACTTTTCATAAGGAGCATCATAATAAGGCAGACGATTAAAAATTAAAATGCTCAAGGAACTTCCCCCTTTTTGGTATCAGAAGATCTTCGGTGAGAGTCGGGAAGTAAATCCATCCGTCCGAAATCCGGCGGCTGACCGGTCGTGCCTTTCCGTCTGAGAGGACCTCACATTCCAGTTCAAAAAAGTTGTTCTTTTTAATATTATAAAATACATAATTTTGTGTCAATAAAATCATTAATAATCAATAATTTTTATCATCCCGGATATTCCATTAAAGATGGGCATTTCCACAACGATTTCCATTAAAAAAAATCAGCCTCATTTATTATAAAATTTACAAAATGCCGATTTCTTTTTTAACAAATGAAAAAGCCGAAATCAGCATGAACAGACAGTCGAACAAAAACTGCGCCGGCTAAACCGCGGTCGAAACAAGGGGATTTCCGGGCAGCCAGCTTCCATCCAAAACGAAGAAAACATGGAATGTGCCATTAGGCCCGCTTTCGGATCGACCCTGCCATGATTTCAAATCAAGACTATGGCCTCTACCTTATTCCCTCCCATTTGACAAGCAGTTTTTTATGAATTTTTTATGACAATGTCTCTTCTGGCAGGTATTATTCTCTGCAACATATAATTAATTTATTGTAATATGTTTTTATTTATAAATAACCAAGGAGGCAAATCGCCCCGGAAAAGAGGAAAAGCATGCCTGCATTATTGATCATGTTTATCCTGTGCGTTTTGCTCATTTTGCTCATCCCCTACTACGAAAAGATCGGAAATTGGGTAATCAGAGTTCTGACCCCCAAAAGCAAACAGGATGAGAACCATCCTGATAAACCGGAAGAGCAATAGAAATGAAATCGAAAAAACTAGATTGAGGTGGAAGAAAATGACCCCGATTGTTCGCGGAAGTGGAAAAAAGCGATGGATTGGCTTTATTGCAGTGCTGATCGGGATGTCCTTTCTGCTTATCCTGATCGCCAATTGCACAGCCGTCGTTGAACCAGGTTATAAAGGAGTGGTATTCAGCCTGAATGGCGGCCTGAAACAAACAGTGCTTGACCAGGGACTGCGATTCCACTGGCCTTGGGAGAGCGTGACCCAGTACCCGGTCTCCACGGAAACCGTCTACCTGACCAAAAATCCGCATGAAGGAGAAACAAGGGATGGATCCATAGATGTCAATACCTCGGACGGCAAATCCGTCAACGTGGATGTCGTTTATTCGTATCATATGGAGCCGGATAAATTGCCGCATATCTTCACCAAATTCCGCCGGCGCGAGGCCCCGGATATCGAAGACACCTATATGAAAATCCAACTCAAAACGGTAATGCAATCGGTCACGACCAAATACAGCGTCCTCGGCGTCTACTCCGAACATCGCGAGGAAGTGACGAAAGAAATTGAAAAAAACCTCGGCGATATTCTTAAAAAAGACGGAATTATCCTGGAAAGCTTCTCCCTGTCGGATGTGCGGATCGATTCCAACACGCTGAAAACGATCCAGGCCATCGCTGATGCGCAAAACCGCCAGGAATATTTGAAACGGGAAGAAGCCAATAAAAAACAGGAAGTGATCAATAACAAAATTGAAGCCGAAGGCAAGAAACAAGTGGCGATCATCCAGGCACAGGGACAGGCCGAGGCCAACCGCATTCTGGAACAATCGCTCACTCCGGCCATTGTCCAGTACGAATGGATCAAGAAATGGGATGGCAAAATGCCGACCGTCCAAGGCGGCGCAAGCCCGCTCATCCAGATCCCTTCTGCGGCCGGCGAGAAAAAATAGTCCGTTTGCCCCGCTTTATTGGCGGGGTTTATTTTCTTTTCCGCAGGATCCGGAACATCGCCAAAACCACCTTGGCGAGACAATCCGGCAGAGGATTGCCCCCTGCCATCTCATCCCAAAAGCCGGACGGCCTTTTTAAACACAGGAAAATTCACCAACCTCCCGATAAAATTGATCCCGAAGCTGAATAATGCTTGCGTTCTTGATATCCTCCATTTCCTGTGTTTTCAGCCAGTTGTAAAACTGTATGTGAAGAGGAGTATAGAGACGCCCGTGATCAATCTTGCGCCCATGCTTGTGTGCCATCGCCTCTTTCACTCCTCTCATCTGTTTCCAGAAGAGATAATAAGGGAGCTTTAACTTGGTCATAAATCCTTTGGCGTCTTCAATGACATAACCCTCTTCTTCAATGGAATAGTCGGAAGTGATTTTTTTGTACCAGGAGTAGAAGTCGAGCCAGCTGTCAAAAGTGGTGACCAATTCCTTCGTCGGAATATGAAAGGTCTGACCAAGCTCTTTTACTTCATGAAAAGGCAATTTGTTATAAGCAGGAGTACGATAAACAACATCAAGCAAAATCAACTGATCTCTGTCATACTTGATGATGTGAGGATCTTTTTCGGGAAGAATCACTTCAAATACAAAGCTGAACCCCTCTTTCAGCTTTTCTTCCATACTTTTGATTGTTTCGTCATTGCATGTTTGATAAAAAAGCTCTTTAAACCATTCGGCAAATGGCCCTCTCAGCTCGGATTTGGACGAAAAAACCAATTGCCCCGCTTCCGAATCATATCCCAACATTCCCAAATAGCCGTTTGGCTTTGTATAAACGGAAACGGGAAACTGCAGAGTTTCTGCCAAACGGGCCAGCTTTGTTTCCGGCCTCTCATTGATATTGAAAAATTTATTGTAGGATCGATTGACGATCTCTTTTGTCTTTTTGTTGATAAAAAGACCGCGCGCTCTCACATTCACTGTATCCCAAGCGGCCTTCTGAAAAGCCTTTCTTGAAAAGTTGTAAGAGTAAATGTTCTCTGCCACTTGTTTTTCCTGAATCAATTTGTGATTCGTCATGTATTCCAACAATGTTTCAACGGTCAGCTTATTTTCTTGAAGAGACTCAGGAATATGTTTTTCTTGTTTAAGATAGTTGTTATTTTTTATTTCAATGGGATGAAATCCGTCTGGAGTCAATGTCACTACACGAAGATGACCACCATGCTCAACTTGTCCTTCCAGATTGAAAGATCGAATGGCAGCAGAAACAGGCAGACGATACAAGTTCCGATGCCCGTGAATTTGATAAAATTGCTTCCCGGTATTCCGATCCCAGATCTCATCAATATCCAAATCGAAAGTTCCGGCTCCGTCAATGATCTGCTCAGCAGATATAAACATTAAATTCCCTGGCAAAGCCGACAGACCACCATGGGTGACCAATACCGTTTTATCATGATAAGTATAATAAGCGAGGACGCGTAAACGACGGTAGAACAGACGAAGATCTTTCTTGCTGATGCCGGCTTTTTCGAGATCGGGAAGGGTTCTTTCTTTGAATTCTTTGGATCCGATTTCTTCCCCGTTTGCATAGGACCAGATATAACGTTCATGATTCCCTTCGATCAGAATGACGTTTGGCTGGTTGTATATCTCCAGCATCAGCTTCATCACTTCCGCGTTTTGAGGGCCACGGTCCAAAAAGTCGCCTAAAAAGATATAAAGCTCATCTTCTTTCAGGCCATTTTTGAGATATTCCGCCAAAGCATCATAGCACCCGTGAATATCGCCAATATGGTGAATTTTCCTCCATTTGGAAAAGTCAAGAGGCTTAAACCGGATAAAGTCATCAAAATCCGCAGGCTGAACGACTTGTACCCACCCGGGAACAGATAGCTGCTGATAGCGTTCATATATCTTCATGATTTGAAGCTCGGGAACACGTTTGTAAACAGGCCGTTCTAAATTTTGGCGCAACAAAATATCCAACGGAACCTTGGAGAAATCCACAACGGCACAACGATATCGATACTTTTGACAAAGCTCCTTGTATTGATTAATGGCAGAAGCTGTCGAATGCGTGGCATCCACAATGGTAAAGTCCCCACGCTTCATCCTTTCTTCCAATACCCGGAACAGGAACTCCCATACAACTTTATCATTTGCCGATGTGATCTGGGTTACGCCATCTTTGGTAAGAACCGGATTCTGATACATAACACGAATGGTATCAGGTGACAACGTGTATGGTTCAAGTCCTTTTTCTTTTATAAATGTACTTTTTCCGGCTCCCGGAGCCCCCATCATGAGCACTAATTGCCGCATCGATTATTCTCCTATCGATTGATGTAAATGAGTGATAAGAAAAAACGTCCAAATCTATATTAAACCCTTTTCCCATCCAACGAAAGCGGCTTTGTGCTCCTGTGAATCCTCTTCATTTCGTCTCCTTTTCACCCCGTATTCTCCCCCAAATAAAACCTGTGCGCACCTGTGCATCTAATGTTGTTGAACACCGGATCATTTATCTGAAACAATGGAACGGCTCCAACCACGATTTCCTTGATAATTCAACAGGCATGCCCCGGTGTTTTGTAAGAAAAAATGTAAATAGTTCTTTACATCTATACATCTTGGGGTTATATTCAAAATGTAAACAATGTTTTACATTTCAGGTGATTTTATGGTTACCAATCGTATTCTGGAGTTAAGGAAGAAAAAGCAAATATCTCAACTCAAGTTGGCACAAGATCTCGGTATTACCAGGCAAACGGTTCATGCGATTGAAAAAAATAAGTACAATCCCAGTTTAGAGCTGGCACTTCGTATTGCTAAATACTTTAACAAACAAGTTGAAGAGATATTTTGGTTAAAGGAGGATCAAAGATGAAAACAATTATTTTTTTGGGGGTCTCCTTGGTGTATTCTTTGCTTTTTTTATCGTCAGTCTTGTCAAACAACAATTTAACTGGGGTATTTTAACAGGTCTTCTAGCCGGGCTTATTGCGGCTGAGCTTTATCGATACTTCCGCTTTACACGAACAAACTCCCCCGAACTTGATGAAAGAGTACGATTTCTAATGGGGAAATCTCAAAAATAATTTTGACTCTATCCTATTTTCTGTTTTTTGCCTATATGGTTGTGAAAAAGTATATTTATCATGAAACAATGATACAAATTGACTACTTATTGGTTTATGTAGTTAGTACATTTTTTATTTGTTCTTTAATAACATTGTTCATAAAGAGAAACTGACCAGCGTTTTACCAAAACAATGTTTGCTTAATAAATACGAAAGATAGATCAAGTCCAAAATTATGTGTAAATTTCCACGGTCAGAAAAAGTCGGCGTTCAACTGATGCGTGTGACTTTTGGCTGAGGGTTTTCTTTGGATTTTCGCCACTCCAAGTACTCGGTCATGTCCAAGTACTTTCTACCACTGGCCCATTTTTCGTCCACTTCCATCAGTAGTGCTCCCAGC
>NZ_JAECVX010000053.1:0-506 GCF_016055105.1 Thermoactinomyces sp. CICC 10523 | reverse complement strand
GTCTGTCGGGGTTGTAGGACGTCTCACACGGAGTGAGAAAGGCGAGGGATAGGTGAAGTGGTTCTGGAAAGACCCGCGATAAAAGGTAACAGCCCTGTAACCGAAATCCTTCGCCCTCCGAGACGGATCCTGAGTACCGCGGGACACGTGAAACCCCGTGGGAAGCTGGGAGGACCACCTCCCAAGGCTAAATACTCCCTGGCGACCGATAGTGAACCAGTACCGTGAGGGAAAGGTGAAAAGCACCCCGGGAGGGGAGTGAAAGAGAACCTGAAACCGTGTGCTTACAATCAGTCGGAGCTCCTTTGAGGAGTGACGGCGTGCCTTTTGTAGAATGAACCGGCGAGTGACGGTTGCGTGCGAGGTTAAGGTGAGAAGCCGGAGCCGCAGCGAAAGCGAGTCTGAACAGGGCGCATGAGTACGTAGTCGTCGACCCGAAACCGGGTGATCTACCCATGTCCAGGGTGAAGTTCCGGTAACACGGAATGGAGGCCCGAACCTTTTGG
>NZ_JAECVX010000052.1:0-537 GCF_016055105.1 Thermoactinomyces sp. CICC 10523 | reverse complement strand
TGAAGAGCTCCTTAGAAAGGAGGTGATCCATCCCCACCTTCCGGTAGGGATACCTTGTTACGACTTCACCCCAATCATCTGCCCCACCTTCGGCGGCTGGCTCCCAGAAGGGTTGCCTCACCGACTTCGGGTGTTGCAAACTCTCGTGGTGTGACGGGCGGTGTGTACAAGGCCCGGGAACGTATTCACCGCGGCATGCTGATCCGCGATTACTAGCGATTCCGGCTTCACGCAGGCGAGTTGCAGCCTGCGATCCGAACTGAGACCAGTTTTTTGGGATTGGCTCCCCCTCGCGGGTTCGCTTCCCTTTGTACTGGCCATTGTAGCACGTGTGTAGCCCAGGACATAAGGGGCATGATGATTTGACGTCATCCCCACCTTCCTCCGGCTTTCACCGGCTGTCTCGCCAGAGTGCCCATCCGAAATGCTGGCAACTGGCGATAAGGGTTGCGCTCGTTGCGGGACTGAACCCAACATCTCACGACACGAGCTGACGACAACCATGCACCACCTGTCACCGCTGCCCCGAAGGGAAGC
>NZ_JAECVX010000051.1:0-574 GCF_016055105.1 Thermoactinomyces sp. CICC 10523 | reverse complement strand
TCCAAGTACTCGGTCATGTCCAAGTACTTTCTACCACTGGCCCATTTTTCGTCCACTTCCATCAGTAGTGCTCCCAGCAAACGCAACGCGGAAGCTCGATTCGGAAAGATCCGAATCACCCGTTCCCGGCGGCGTACCTCTTCGTTCAGCCTTTCCAGGCTGTTGGTCGTACGAAGTCGTTTTCGGTACTTTTCTGGCAAAGATAGTACAGCCATGGCATCCTCAATACCAGCTTCCAGAATGCTCATTGCTTTTGGAGCTTTCGTTTCAAAGTCCTCAAGCACACGATTCACAAGAATCCGGGCCGTCTCCGGATCGGGAGCATCCAAACATGCCCGTACCCGGGCATGCAAATCCCCACGCCAAGCTTTAGGTGTGGCATCCAACAGGTTTCTCAAAAAATGCGTTTGGCATCGTTGCCAAGTCACTCCTTGAAAATGCTGGCGAATCGAACGAATCAAGCCGGCATGGTGATCTGAAACCACCAGATCCACCCCACAAAGCCCGCGGCTTTTCAACCAGCTGAAAAACTCGTTCCAACTGGCTTCAGACTCACTGTCCCCCAGCATCAAGC
>NZ_JAECVX010000050.1:0-597 GCF_016055105.1 Thermoactinomyces sp. CICC 10523 | reverse complement strand
TCCCTTGTACGCCCCGAGGGCACGGCGGGTATATCCCGCATCCTCCAGGGTTTCATAGACGCATTCCAGAAACAGCCGTTCCTGCGGGTCCATCAATTCCGCTTCCCGCGGGGAAATGTGAAAGAACAGGGGATCAAACCGGTCGACCTCTTCCAGAAAACCGCCCCAGATGCCACGGGCCTGTTCCTCCGTGTATTGCCAGAGTTCCCTCCTCTCTTTGGGAACTTCGGTGATGCAGTCCTTCCCCGCTTGCAAATTGCGCCAAAACTCGCGCATATTGCGGGCTCCGGGATAGCGCCCCGCCAGGCCGATGATGGCGATGTCCGCGGTTTCGGGAGTTTTCTCCGCAGGAACCGTGCGGAAAGCGGGACGCCACTTCCGCCCCCGGCCGCTTTTGCGCTCTTTCGCCACCGGAGCCACCGGTTCCGGCAAAGCAGCGGAGACAGCGGGACTTGCGCCCAGTGTCCGCTCCAACTGTTCGCGATAATGCGCCAGGAAATAGCCTGTCAGTTCGTCTACCGTTTTGTACTCAAAAAACAGCGTTTTGGGCAACGGGCCAAATGTTTTTTCCAACTCGTTCGTCAGCTTCATCACCAT